>JANTGY010000020.1 GCA_024762695.1 Anaerolineae bacterium | reverse complement strand
CTCCGCAAGCGGGCCACCACAATTTGCTGGCCGTCAGGCTCTTGCAGCAGCACCTCGGCCATCCCTTTAGTGATAATGTAAAACTTATCTGGCTGTTCGCCCTGATGAACAATGACCGCCCCCGGCGCGTAAGTTTGCGTTTCCAATTTGCGCGTCGCCCGCGCCAATTGAGCCTCGTCCAGAGCCGGGAATGCTTTAGCCAGATATTCATCAATAATCTCGCCGTCAGAAATGATGACCGTGCGCGTCACCCGTTTGGCTAAATCCTGATCATGCGTCACCATCAAAATCGTCTTGCCCTGATCGACCAGTTCTTCAAACAATTCAATAACCGATAAGGCGGTCTGCGAATCCAGATTGCCAGTCGGTTCGTCGGCCACCAAGATGGGCGGATCGTTAGCTAATGCGCGGGCAATGGCAACCCGCTGCTGTTGACCACCAGACACTTCAGAAGGCAGTTTGTAAGCATGTTCGATCAAGCCAACCTGGTCTAACAAATGTAAAGCCCGCTCTTTCCGTTCGCGGGACGTGTACATGTTGCAGAAATCCATCGGCAGCATGACGTTTTCGATGCAGGAGAGCATGGGCAGCAGTTGAAAAAATTGGAAGATAACGCCAACATTCCGGCCCCGCCATTCAGCCATAGGGCCTTCTTTGAGGGTGTGAACGGCCGTGTCGCTGACATGCACAGTCCCTGAAGTCGGCCGGTCAATCCCCGTAATCATGTTAATCAACGTCGTCTTGCCGCTGCCCGATTTGCCAATGACGGCCACAAATTCGCCCCGATCTACGCGCAAATCCACATGCTGCAGCGCGATAAAGTCGCCGACTGGCGTCTCGTAGGCTTTGACAACATTTCTTAAATCAATTAAAGGAGAAGCGGTGGAGATACGGCCGTCTGCCCGATAGTCGCCATCTTTGTCGGATCCAAATAGTCGCTTAAACATAACACCCTCATTCAACGGTCTATCCATGCCAATCGTTAGCTATACGGTTGTCCATCAAGCAAGTTCCATGATTCGGTATAGAAGTCCCAGCGCAGCTACAATTACTAGATATAGTAGCATAAAAGACGCCCTCCACAATCCATATCTTCTCATCCTGTTCTTCATACACCGTCAAACACTCCCAACCCGTGTGCCAATTAAGCGACAAGTAATTGACAACGCTATTTCCTCCAGTTATAATCCCCAGGCTGAGTTAATAGAGGGAAGTTATTTTTGCTATCCAAAGCACGCATAGGAAGTTAATTAACGGGCGTAGCCGTTTGTTAATTAATTCAAATCATTAAGGATAACACCCAATATACCGAACAAATGGCGGCAAATTGAGTTACAATCACTCCACTCGGCTGTGCCCGTAATTCATGCGCTAGCCGAGTTTTTGTTTGAAAACAGCAAAATCATTTCATAAAGAGATTTTATACGCATGACCGACGAAAAGACCGACGAAAAGATCGACTCTTTACAAGAGCTATTAGACCAACATGATTACACGTTACCGAAAGTGGGCGAAATCCGCAAAGGTATCATTGTAGCCATTAACGATCAAGACATCATTGTTGACCTGGGATTGAAACAGGATGGCATTGTGCCGCCTGCCGACCTGGCTAAACTTGATCCAGAAGAACGGGATAGCTTCAAAGTCAACGATGAAGTTGACGTTTATGTCCTCAACGCATCGGAACCAGACAGCTTGAAGGTTTCCATCAATCTGGCTCGTCTTAACCAAGACTGGATTGAAGCGGAAAAACTTATGGCCAGCGGCGAAGTTATTGAAGGTGAAGTTATCGGCTACAACAAAGGCGGCGCTATTATTCCCTTTGGTCGGTTGCGCGGATTTGTGCCCGCTTCTCATCTAAAAGATTTAACGCCAGGCATGGGCGACCGCAAACGCCAGCAGCGTTTGGCAAAACTACGCGGCGAAAAACTACCCCTCAAGATCATTGAAGTTGATCGCCGTCGCCGTCGTTTGGTCTTCTCGCAGCGTGAAGCGCAAAAAGAGTGGGAAGAAGCGCAAAAGAAAGCTCTTTTGGAAAATCTGGAAGAAGGCGCCGTATTGACCGGCCGTATTAGCGGCTTGCGTGATTTTGGCATCTTCGTTGATTTAGGCGGCGCCGATGGTTTGGTCCACATCTCTGAACTGGCCTGGCACCGCGTTGACCATCCGCGCGAGGTTGTGCGTGTAGGCGACGAGATTGAAGTATACGTCCTTAAACTAGATCGGGAAGCACAACGTATCAGTTTAAGTCGTAAACGGCTGCTGCCCAATCCGTGGAAAACAGTTGAAGAACGGTATTCTCTGCACCAATTGGTAGAGGGAACGATTACCCGCATTGTTGACTATGGCGCTTTTGCCGAGGTTGAGCCGGGAATCGAAGGCCTACTGCATATTTCGCAGTTGTCGCGGAGCGCTGTTCAAACGCCGCACGAAGTCGTTAACGAAAACGAAGTGCATTTGCTGCGTGTGGTCAGTATCGATCCGAAGCGGCAGCGTATGGGCCTTAGCCTCAAGTCGGTCACTACGACAGAACAAATTGAGTGGATGGCGCAGCGTGAATTGGTATTACAGGAAGAGGCGGAAGCAAAAGCAGAGACGCCTGATGTTGATGCAATTGACACCGCCGCCGTGGCTGAAGCTGAAACGGCCGTTGCCAATTCAGCCACTAGCGAAGAAGAATAAATAACAGAAAAATCTATAATGGGAGGTGATTACACTGCCTCAAGTTACATTGAAGCCCAATGAAACAGACGAGAGCTTGCTCCGTCGTTTTCGAAAAACTGTCACACAAGCTGGCACGTTAAGCGTTATTCGACAAAAACGGTGGTATGTTTCAAAAAGCGAATCGCGCCGTATTGAAAAGAAGAAGGCGCTCCGGCGAGCGCGACGCAAACAAACTATGCGTCGTTAATTACATATTAAAGGGAATATGGCTGATAAAAAAGAAAAACTAGAAGTCGAAGGAACAGTGATTGAGCTGCTGCCTAATACTCAGTTCACAGTAGAATTGGGCAATGGGCATAAAGTGCTGGCTTATTTGTCTGGGCGCATGCGTAAATACTATATTCGCATCCTGCTCGGCGACCGTGTCCGGTTGGAAATGACGCCGTATGATTTAAGCCGAGGACGTATTACGTACCGTTATCGCAAACAACGTTCGCCTAAGTAATTAACTGCCGCCTGACTAAACGCGCGTGTCCTTTGATAAATAGAATAGCTTCCCTGTGATGATGTTAAATTAAACGCCACCTTTTACAGTGGCGTTTTTTTATTGCGTTTGAACGGTGTAAGCCATCCAGTCGCGCACCTGGAATGTTTCGATGATTTGACCGCCAGCCGCGGCAACGGCCGTTTCCACCGCCCCCGCCTGCTCCTCAATAATGCCGCTGAGAATAAGACGGCCGTTTTTCCCCACATAATCCATCAACCCATCTCGCTCTAGCAGTCCGATGATGACCGGAGCCAAAATATTTACAACCACAATGTCCCATTTCTGTTTAACGACCGTGTCCAACGTCCCCTGTCGCACTTCGATACGGTCGGCAACGCCATTGATGGCCGCGTTGTCAATCGAGGCTTGCACCGCCAACTTATCCGTATCAATGCCCAACAGCGACGATGCGCCCAATTTGGCGGCGGCGATGGACAAAATGGCCGAGCCGATGCCTACATCCAACACCGTCATGCCGGGTTGAACTAATTTCTCCAATGCCAGCAAACACATTTGGGTTGTGGGGTGTAACCCGGTGCCAAAAGCCATGCCCGGATCGAGTGTCAACACCACATCGTCAGATCGAATGCCGTCTCGGCCAGGAACGGCCGTTTCCATTTCAATCCAGCTCGGCTGAATCCAAATTCTATTGCCTATACGAAAGGGGTGGTAGTGGGCCTTCCACGCATTGGCCCAATCTTCTTCTTCCAACTCGCGGAAAGTTGGCGGCGGAATGGGATAAAGCCGCCCCATGTGGTACAAAACTTCTTCCAGGCGGCGGCGCAGTTCCGGCGTGTCGTCTTCTTCGGGGAGATAGATTTTGACGGTAACGGCCGTTTCCAGCGCATCCGGGTTCGGGTCAGTCTCATCCCCCAACTGCTCTAAAACGACGCCATCATTGTGGGCAAACGGCCGTAGCGCCTCCGCCACCGCTTCAGCCCCCTCCCCATCCGTCATAACGCGAACTTCTAACCAGTACATAAATCGTAAAACGCAAGACGCAAAACGCAAGATAAAAATTACGTTTTACGTTTCACGCATTAAGCGCCAAATATATCCCCAAGCGCATCCTTAAATTGGCTAAAAATGCCCTTGCCCTGTTGTCCAACCACTTCCTTGCCCAACGTGCGCGAAAGCTCCTCGAATAATCGTTCTTGCTCAGCCGTCAACTTCTTAGGAACCACCACATGCACCAACACATGCTGGTCGCCCCGACCCATATGGCCGCGCCCACGTCGATCCAGACGCGGCACGCCATGCCCGCGCATTCGGTACACCTTACCTGATTCGGTGCCCGGTTCAATAACGAGCTTCTCCTCGCCATCCAGCGTCGGCACCGTCACCTCGTCGCCCAACGCCGCCTGTGCCACATTTATCTGCAAGTCAAGCAAAACATCATTGCCGCGCCGCTGAAAAATTTCATGCTGACGCACGTGCAAAATAACATACAAATTCCCCGGCGGGCCGCCATTCGCGCCCGGCGCGCCTTCGCCCGTCAAGCGTATTTGCGTATCACTGTCCACGCCGGCCGGGATTTTCACCTTTAGCGTGCGTATATTCTGGACTTGTTTTTGCCCATGACACGTTTCGCATACCTCTGGAATTAGCTCGCCCGTACCCTGGCAAGTGGGACAAGGCGCTTCGGTTACAAATTGGCCCAAAATAGATTGCTGCACCCGGCGCACATTACCCGACCCATTACAATTGGTACAACGAATCGGCGACGATCCTGGCTTTGCGCCTGACCCAGAACAAGTTGGGCAAATCTCTGGCCGCGTAACCTCAATCTCCTTATCAACGCCAAAAACAGCCTCTTCAAACGAGATGGTCAAATCATAACGCAAATCTTGGCCTCGTCTTGGGCCGCGCCGCCGTCGCCGGCCGCCGCCAAAACCACCGCCAAAAAACTCTTCAAAAATGTCGGCTACATTGCCAAAGCCGCCCTCAAAACCGGAGAAGCCAGAGCCACCTCCATTTTCCACGCCTGCATGACCATATTGATCATACCGCGCCCGCATCCGCTCATCTGACAGCACTTCATACGCTTCATTCACTTCCTTGAAGCGTTCAGTGGAATCAGCCTCCTTATTCACATCCGGGTGATACTGGCGAGCCAGGCGACGGAAGGCTTTTTTCATCTCATCCTTCGTCGCCGTGTTGGAAACGCCTAAGACATCGTAGTAATCTCGTTTATTGGCCATAAATCAATGTGCGCAAGTAGGCAGGTATGCAAGTGTACGCAAGTGATTACTCACTCGCCTACTTGCATACCTGCCACTTGCCTACTTGCCAACCTGCAAACTTGCAGACTCGCTTACTTATTCGCTAAATTCGCCTTCAATCACATCTTCATCAGCGCCATCGGGGCCGGGCGCGCCGCCTGGGGCTGCGCCGTCCGGGCCGCCAGCCGCTTGCTGCTGCTGGTACATGGCCGCGCCCGCTTCTTGCATGACGGCCTGCAACTGATTGGTCGCTTCTTGCATCGCCGTCGCGTCGCCGCCTTCTAAAGCCGATTTTGTGGCGTCAATCTGGCTTTGCACGGCCGCCTTCTGAGCCTCCGGCAGACTTTCGCCATTATCAGCCAGGAACTTCTCGGCGCTGTAGACGGATGAGTCGGCCATATTGCGCGCCTCAACTGCTTCTTTCTGCTTGGCATCGGCGGCGGCAAAATGCTCGGCATCTTGTACCATCTGGTCGATATCCGAGTCGCTCAGACCGCCAGACGCCACAATCTGCATCGCCTGCTCACGGCCAGTGGCTTTGTCTTTCGCCGTTACGTTCAGAATACCGTCGGCGTTAATGTCGAAACTGACCTCGATTTGAGGCACGCCGCGCGGGGCCGGCGGAATGCCATCCAAGATGAAGCGGCCCAGGCTCTTGTTGTCGGCAGCCATCGGCCGTTCGCCTTGCAAAACGTGGATTTCAACCTGCGTTTGACTGTCGGCGGCCGTGGAGAACACCTGGCTCTTCTTGGTCGGAATAGTCGAGTTACGTTCAATCAAAGCGGTGGAAACGCCGCCCAATGTTTCGATGCTCAGAGTCAGCGGGGTTACGTCCAGCAAAAGAACATCTTTTACATCGCCGCCCAAAACGCCGGCCTGGATAGCTGCGCCTAAACCGACGACCTCATCGGGGTTGACGCCTTTGTGCGGCTCTTTGCCGAAGAATTTCTTCACCGCTTCTTGCACGGCCGGCATACGGGTCATGCCGCCGACCAATACGATTTGCGTGATGTCAGATTTGGACAGACCGGCATCTTTCAGCGCCAGACGGCAGGGTTCGATGGAACGCTGGATAAGGTCGGCTGTTAATTGCTCCAATTTTGCCCGGGTCAAAGTCAAATTAAGATGCTTGGGGCCAGTCGCGTCGGCGGTGATGTAAGGCAAATTCAATTCCATCTGCATGGTAGTGGACAGACCAATTTTGGCGGCTTCGGCCGCTTCGCGCAGACGTTGCAGCGCTTGCTTGTCGTTACGCAGGTCAATACCCTGATCCATTTTGAACTGTTCGGCCGCCCAATCAATAATAATCTGGTCAAAATCATCGCCGCCGAGGAAGGTGTCGCCATTGGTAGACTTCACTTCAAATACGCCGTCGCCAACTTCCAAAATGGAAATGTCGAATGTGCCCCCGCCCAGGTCGTAGACGGCAATCACTTCGTCTTTGTCGTTGCCTATGCCGTAAGCCAGAGAGGAAGCGGTGGGTTCGTTGACGATACGCAGCACTTCTAGACCGGCGATTTTACCGGCGTCTTTAGTGGCCTGGCGTTGGCTGTCGTTGAAGTAAGCGGGGACGGTGATAACAGCCTGGGTAACGGGTTGCCCCAAATAGGCCTCGGCGTCCGTCTTGATTTTTTGCAAAATCATCGCCGAGATTTCCGGGGGAGAGTATTCGCGCTCGTTCATGACAACGCGTACGTCGCCATTGGCCGCTTTGCGCACTTCATACGAAGCGTATTGACGCGCGCGGGCGACTTCTGGGTCGTCAAATTTACGTCCCATAAACCGTTTTACGGAAAATACGGTGTTGGTCGAATTAATTACGGCCTGTCGTTTGGCAACCTCACCCACCAGCCGCTCGCTGGTTTTGGGATTGACAGCCACGATGGAAGGATATGTGCGTTTCCCTTCCGCGCTGGGGATGACGACGGGTTCGCCGCCTTCCATAACGGCCGCTACTGAGTTTGTTGTTCCTAAATCGATTCCAATTATTTTGCCCATGATTATTTTGATTCCTTACTGAAAATTATTGCATTTCGCATTGTTTGTGTTGTCCGTTGTGTACTTTATCGTAGAAAGATTGGATTTACGTATGAACGGCGCAAGCAAAGTGTTAGAAGGGGCGGAGTTGCAGGGTTGCGCGGTCGCGGGGGTTTGGTTGCTTCGCCACTTCGCTCTTACTCTGCCACGTAAACGAGAGACGGCCGTACTACTCTATCTCCCAGTTGATACCCTTTTTGCAGTTCCTTGCTCACCATGCCGCTTTCATACTCGTCGGTCGATTCTTGCATAATGGCTTCATGGAACAAAGGATCAAACGGCTGCCCGACAGCCTCGATTGGCTTGACATTCAGCCCCTCCAATATCGTCTCTAGTTTGCGTTGAACAAGCTGAATCCCTTCCAACCAACTATTTTCGGCAATGTCGTCGGGGACATTTTCGATGGCCCGTTCAAAATCATCTAACGCCGGCAGCAGTTTGGCAGCCACATCGGCAGTGGCATTGAGGTATGTTTGGACGCGCTGTTTTTCCATCCGCTTGCGGGCATTGGCAAATTCGGCCTGCGCCCGCATCCAGCCATCGAGATTTTTGGCGGATTCGGCTTGCGCGGCGGCTAACTGCTCTTCCAGGGTCAGCGGTTTTTCTTCTTCGGCCACCGCTGAGGCGACCGCCTCAGCGGCAACCGTCTCATCTGCCGTTTTTGCCGCTTCTTCCGTCGGTTCAACGATCTGCTCTTCTTCGGCTTTTTCTTCTTTTTCTTTTTCGCTCACTGAAACTCACCTTGTTTTGTAATATGGTTCGGGGCCTGGGAGGCCCCTCTACGTTTTCAACCCCGTGTAGAGGAGCCTCCCAGTCGCCGGAGATATTTGCTATGCGTTCAACTGCGGGTCTTCCATGTAGTATTGGTCCACAAATCCGCTCATCAAATCGGCCACGTAGCGCACCGCAGCCACGTTACGGCCGTATGCCATGCGCGTTGGCCCAATCACAGCTACCGTCCCGCTAAACTGGTCGGCCACGCCATACCGGGAGAGGATGATGGTGCAATCCTTCAACTCCTCCCACCGTCCTTCGCCGCCAATGACAACCTGAACGCCCGTCGCGTCCGGCGTCTGCGTTTCCGTTAATACGTTTGCTAGCAAAGTACGCTCTTCCAACACGCGTACCGCCTGCCGCGTGCCCTCATCCTCTATCAAATTCATCAGGCCGTCGCGGTAAATGTCGCGGATAGCTTGCGCGTCGCTGCGCTCCAACACGCCTAAAACCAGGCGGGATACATCTTTTTCTAACGGCTGAAGATGGTTTAACTGGGCAGCGATCTCATTATAGGCGGCGTTTTCAAAGAGGGCATTGAGATTATCGGCGGCGGCGCTGAGATGCTCCTGGGACAATGGTTCGGCCAGAGTTAACATCTGCTGATTGACTTCGCCGCCAAAGAGTACCAAAATCATCAGAACCAACCGGCCCTGGGTGGAGATGAGTTGGACGTGTTTAAAACGAGACGGCCGTATCTGTGGCGCGGTCACAAAGCTGGCTCCATGCGAGGTGCGGGCCAAAATGGCCGCCGACAACTGCATCCATTGGCTCAAATCCAACCGCGCTTGATGGAATTGGTGTCGAATCATCTGCCGCTCGTCAACCGGCAGCAGAAACTCGCCCAGCAGCTTCTGTACAAAGTAACGATAACCCATCTCTGTCGGAATACGGCCAGCCGAGGTGTGTAGTTGGGCCAAATAGCCCATCTCCCCCAAGGCGGCTAATTCATTGCGCACCGTCGCCGGACTCACGTCCAGATCATGTTCTCGGACAAGCGTCGTGGAGCCAATGGGCACGCCAGTTTCGATGAAATGGCGCACGACGAGGCCCAGAATTGATTCTTGACGGTCGGTTAAGGGAGAAAACATCGTATACTCATCAAGAAACCGAGTTTTGCCCAAAATGGCCGTTTGGGAAACTCGGTTTCGTCATTCCTGTCTTTACGCTTGATAAAAAATTAGCGCTCCCCAATTTAGAGCGCTAACGCCAGCTTCAAAAGATCATATCATGGGGGTAAATCAGCGTCAAATAAGAACCGCGTTAGATCAGCGGCTAGCTTAGCCTGTCTATGTAATCTTTTTCGTCAATTGGAGAACCATTAGCAGATGTGGGGGAAACGGCCGTTCCCAAACCCGACTCCACCATCACTTCCGAAGGGCGCGCATCCTTCCCCGCCCGCTGTTCATTCTTGCGCTCAAAAATCTGCCAAATCTGCCGAATCACAATCTTCAAATCCAGCCAAATCGACCAATTCTCCGAATACCACAAATCATACTTCGTGCGCTCCGTAATAGACGTATCGCCGCGCAAACCATTCACCTGCGCCCATCCCGTCATCCCCCCCTTCTCCCGATGACGGGCCATGTAATGAGGGACGATCTGCTGGAATTGTTCAACATAATGCGCCTGCTCCGGGCGCGGACCGACCAAACTCATCTCGCCTAAAAACACATTAAACAAATTAGGCAGTTCATCCATCTCAATTTTACGCAGAAACGTCCCCAGCTTCGTCTGGCGCGGATCATTATCCGTCGTCCAGCCCGGCCCGTCCTTCTCCGCATCCTTCCGCATCGAGCGGAACTTAAGCATCATAAACGGCTTGCCGTCCAAACCCATCCGCTCCTGCACAAAAAAGACCGGCCCCGGCGACTCCAATTTAATCGCCACCGCCACCAGCAGCATCAAAGGCGACAAGAAAACCAAACCGATTACCGACGCCGCCAAATCAATGAGTCGTTTAAAAATGAGCAAATAGCCACGCATCGCATAATCGCGCACCGAAAGCAGTGGCAGGCCGCCCAAAGCGTCAATCGTGGCATTGTTAGTCACATACTGGAACACATCCGGGAACACTTTGATAGAAACCCGGCCTCGTTCACAATAATCAATCACCCGCAGCGTTTCCCGGTGGCCTTTTTCGGGAATAGCGATAATAATTTCATCAATAGCCTGATTTTCAATCAATTCCGGCAAATCTTCTGGCGTGCCGAGGATGGGGATACCCAGCAATTCTGTCTCCTCCTCCCCGTTGATTACCCCCACCAATTCATAACCGAGTTGGGGCGACCACAAAATGCGCTGCAAAATAATGCGCGCCATCTCGCCGCTGCCTACCAACAGAAGCCGGTCCCGCCCAATGCCACGCCCGCGCAGCCAGATTCGGGCAAGTAAATGCAAAATCCGGCCCAACGTGATGAGAACGATGGAAAACAGCCAACTATACACAATCATCGCCCGCGGAAAGTCCAGAATCGCATCATTCCCTTTAAAAATGAAAACGGAAAGAGCCACCGCCATTAACGCGCCAATCGTCACCCCGCCAATCACATGATAAAGTTGGTCTACACGGGAAAGCGAGCGAGGAATGTAATACAATCGGTAAAACGCCAGGGCTGTGATGATGGCGACGACTTGTACAGCTATTAAACCAGCATAGCCGTTTAATGGGATTTGATTAGTCAGTTCATCGGGGAAAGGGATGTTAACACGCAGTTGATAAGCCAACACAAAAGCGACGGAAACCAAAATGGCGTCCAAAATTACAAGCGAAACGGTATAGATTGTCCTGATTCTTTGTGTATTCATGTTATCTAGCCCCATTTTAGCAGAGGGAGGATGGGGTTCCAAACGGTTAACCGCCGCTAATCGCCTTCTTAACCTACGCCTACACAGCGCTAATGATCATGGCGTATAATGGTTTATGTTCGATGAATTGGCAGTTTGTTGAACGTTTTTTTTGAATGAATAAATCATTCGTTTCACAATCTATTCGCCATAAGGATTATCATAGGAATGAAATCTCGTTCGTTGTACACTCTGTTAATGATTACTTTGCTCACGCTTGGCTTTAGCGCCGGCTATGTGTTTGGACAATCGCCTATCGCCCCAATAGCGTTATTCAGCCCCCAAACGGAGATGCCCAAAGGGGTAGATGAGACGTTTGCGCCATTCTGGGAGGTGTGGGAGTTAGTCCATACGCGCTATTATGAACAGCCCGTAGATGACGCAGCGTTAACTGAAGGCGCGATTGACGGGATGTTGGCAGTGTTGGATGATCCGCACACGCGCTATCTGTCGCCACAAGATGAAGCAGCTACGCGGGAGCGGATGGACGGCGAGTTCCAGGGAATTGGAGCGACTGTAGAGAGTGTAGACGGTGCGATTACGATTGTCTCCCCGATTGACGGCTCGCCGGCGGAGACGGCCGGCATTTTGCCGGGGGATATTCTTCGGGAAGCGGATGGCGTGGCGTTGACGGGGATGGATTTGTTGGATGCGGTGATGCGGGTTAGGGGGCCGGCGGGCACGGCCGTTTCCCTCCTCATAGAACGTAATGGCGAGTTTTTAACCCTGGAAATCGTCCGCGACGTCATCGAACTAATCAGCGCGCGAGGCGAAATGCTGGATGAAGGTCTGGCGTATATTCGTATTACCCAATTTGGCAATCAAACCGCTAAAGAGTTGGCAGAAGCATTGACAACAGTCATGGCTGAAAATCCCACAGGCTTGATTCTCGACCTCCGCCGCAATCCTGGCGGCGGATTGGATACGGTTGTGGAAATCGCCGACCAATTCCTGCCGGAAGGGATTGTGTTGGAAGAAGAGTTTGGCGACGGCCGTATCAACACCTTCGAGTCCACCGAAAATGGATTAGCCGAAGAAATTCCCATGGTCGTCCTCATCGACGAAGGCAGCGCCAGCGCCTCTGAAGTGCTGGCCGGCGCCATCCGCGACCGGGAGCGGGGGATTTTAATTGGACAAACCTCCTTTGGCAAAGGCACAGTGCAAACCTGGCACAGCTTAAGCAACGGCGGCGGCGTCCGCATCACCATCGCCCGCTGGCTGACGCCCAACGCCTCCTGGATACACGAGGACGGCATCGAACCAGATTACGTCATCACCATACCCGAAGTGGATAATCCCGAAGATTTTGAAGACACGCAGTTGCAAGCGGCGATTGATTACCTGTTAGGCAATCCGATTTTACAAAATGAGGAATGATTCCGGCTACAACGGGGGGGCTTTACAACTTTAGCGCGTTCTGTAGCTGTGTAAACTGCGCCTGAAATTGATTTTCTAATGAGCGGCGCGCATCTTCCGGCAATAAGCTGGCACGAATGCCGTTGACGACCAGACGTTTGATAAGCGACAGGCCAAAATCAAATGTTTGCGCGATGTGCAGATATTCATCCGTCAATGTCGTGCCAAACATAGGTGGATCGTCTGAGTTAATCGTTACAAACAAACCTTCCGCAATCAATTGGGGCAACGGATGCTCTGCCAAAGATGACGCTACGCCCAGGCAAACATTGCTCGTCGGGCTGACATCAAGAGGGATTTGTTTCTCACGCAAATAAGCGACCAGTTGCGGGTCTTCCAGACAGCGCACGCCATGACCAATCCGAACCGCGTGCAGCGCATTCAACGCGCCCCAGATGCTTGCCGGGCCAACCGTCTCCCCGGCATGGGGCAAACTGGGCAATCCGGCAGCGTGTATGCGGTCAAACGCTTCCCGGAACAATTCCGGCGGATTATCAATTTCTGGGCCGCCTAATCCCAACGCAATAATGCCATTATCCCGATTAGCAAGCGCCCAATCAGCCACGATTAAACTGTGGTCAATGGGGCGTCGTTGCCGGGAAATATCGGGAGCTAAGGCCATGCGAACGCCCAGATTCGTTTCCGCCCAGGCCCGCGCCCGGTTAATGGCCGCCAATTGCTCATCCATGGACACATGTTCATGATGCGTATACGGGGTAAAGATAACCTCGCTGTATTGGATGTTTTGCTGGGCCTGGCCGCGCAAAAATTCGGTGGCGATTAGTTCAAAATCATCAGGCGTTCGCAAGCAATTGCAAATAGCCATGTAGATTTCGATGAAATGGGCAAAGTCGGTGAATTGATACCAATCGCGCAGTTCTGCGACGGAATGGGCAGGGATGGCGACATTGTTGCGCTGGGCAAGAGTCAGGAGCGTTTGGGGGCGAATAGAGCCTTCCAGGTGAACATGTAACTCCACCTTTGGCATTCGCCGAATAAATGCTTCAAGCGGCATTTGTTTTATCCTTCTATCTTTTAATTTCAACCTTGGGATTTGGCTTGGGCCGCCTGTTGGAGAATGGCAACAGCCCCGCCGCGCGCGTGCTCGCCTTGCGTGCCCAGCATGGCGGCCAGTTCTTCGATACGGCCGTCTCCCTCCAACCTGTTTACGGCCGTGCGCGTCCGCCCTTCATGCACCTGCTTCAACACCCGAAAATGAGCGTCGCCGTACCCGGCCAACTGGGGCAAATGGGTCACAACGAGGACTTGATGGTTGGCGGCGGTCGTCAGTCCCCAGAGTTTGCGCCCCACAATATCGCCCACGCGGCCGCCGATGCCCTGATCAATCTCGTCAAAAATCAACGTCGGCGTCATATCAGCCGCCGTCAACGCCGTTTTCAGGGCCAGCATCAACCGCGCCGTTTCGCCGCCGCTGGCGACTTTAGCCATCGGCTTCAACGGCTCGCCGGGATTCGTCGAGAGCAAGAATTCAACCCGATCAAACCCAGTCTGGTCAAACGCCAATCGCTGCTCGCCCACAAACACGCCATCGGTCGCCTCTTCCGTTTGGAAATCTACCTGGAAGCGCGTGCCAGCCATCCGCAAATCGGCCATTTGGCGTTCAACCATTGCCGACAATTTTTGGGCCGCCGCCTGCCGTTTTTGGGAAAGAGCCGCTGCCAATTTACCAATTTTGCGTAAAAACCGCTCTTTTTCCGCCTCTAGTTCGGCGGCGCGTTCCTCGCTGTGTTCGATTTGCCCCAACTCGGCCGCCGCTTGCTCGCGTAAAGCCAATATCGCGGCAATGTCCGGGCCGTATTTGCGCTTCAGACTGGCGATCAATTCCAGCCGCTCTTCAACTTCATTCAATCGGTTAGGATTGAATTCCAATTCTTGCTGATAATCGTCCAATTCCGTCGCCAATTCGCCTAGTTGGAAGGCCAATCCCTGCCATTTTTCCAACAGCGCAGTCTGAGAAGCGTCAAATCGAGCCAACTGGGCGAGGGCGCGTTCAGCCTGATCCATCATGTCGCCGATGGCTTGAGATTCGTCGTCTACGCCATTGAGGAGGCGCAGCGCTTCACTGGTGTGACGCGTGATTTGTTCCACATTGGCCAGACGGGTCCGCTCTTCGCGCAAGTCATCTTCTTCGCCGACAGTCAGTTTGGCGGCGTCAATTTCCTGCACCTGAAAGTGGAGCATATCCTGGCGCTGAGCCAATGTCCGTTCATCCTGGCGCAGATCGGCCAATTTGCGTTGGATTTTGTGGAGATGGCTTACTTCGCGGGCAACGGCCGTTCGCTCGCCAACCAATCCCGCATACGCATCTAACAATGGCAAATGGGAACGCGGTTTAAGCAGGGAAAGATGTTCGCCCTGCCCATGAATATCAATAAGCGGGGCGGCAATTTGGCGCAAAAGGGCCAGACTGACAGTACGGCCGTTGATTCGAGCAATGCTACGGCCGTTTTGCCGTAATTCCCGCGCCAATACCAACGTCTGGCCCGTCTCATCGTCTAATCCTTCATCGGCCAACAAGGGGGCGGCGATGGCTTGCATCGTTTGGTTCAGCGTGAATGTCGCCTCCACAAACGCCTGACCGCTGCCGGCTCGAATCACCGTCAAATCGGCCCGGCCGCCCAACACCAACGACACCGCATCTAAAATGATGGATTTACCGGCCCCGGTTTCCCCGGTCAATACATTAAAGCCGCCTGTCAACGACAGCCGCAGTTCATCAATGATGGCAAAATTACGGATATAAAGCTCGGTTAACATAGAAAGACAGAGACGGAGACAGAGACAGAAGCGCGCTGCTTTCTGTCTCTGTCTCTGTCACCTACACTTTTACAAAATAGTAAGCGGAAGCGGCGGCCATAAACGCATAAACCCCCGTCCATAATGAAAATCCATACACAAGCATCATCATTCCGGCGCCCAACACTACCGCGCCGGCCACCACATGGGACAACCAGCGCCCGCGATGCCGTCGCACAGCCCAAAAGACGATGCGGCCAATCAATGTGCCCACCACCGGCGAAACGAAAAAGGTAAAAAAGCCTATCAATCTCAGGAAAAAAGCGGCTACGGCCGACAGCGGGACAACGATGATGATGGCGATGATGTAATCCAACAGCGTGGCAGTGTAGTAATTCTTTTGCAAGTCGCGGATACAGTCGGGGCAACTATAGCCAACAGGCGTTTTGTTAGCGCATTTGATACAAATGGGCTTGCCGCAATTATAGCAGCGCAGCGCGGTTTCGCGGTTAGGATGACGATAGCACACAAGGTCAAAGTCGTCCTCGGCGGATTCGACACCAACGTTTGTGGGGCTGGAAACGGCCGTTTCCGATATTTCCACTGCCGGTTCTGGTTTCGTCTCAACCGGCGTTTCCTTCCTGGCGGGCGAAGCCGTCACTGTTTCCAACCAATCACGCGACTGCTCAAACGCATCGCTGGGGCCGCCTTGCGCCTGGGCCAACCCCGCTTGGGCCGCCTCATTGTCTGGGTTAATTTCGAGGACGCGCTTGTAAACGGCCGTTTTTTCATCGACGCCATACACAACCCCGGCCAACCCCAGCCAGGCCGCTTCCGACTCCGGCGCTTCCGAAAGAATCTGACGGTACAACGTCTCCGCCGCCGCCCGTTTGCCGGACGCGGCCGTTCGCTCCGCCTGTCGCAATAATGTTCGTAGTCGTGGTCCGCTAATTGTCATAGTTTATAAAGTGGCAAGTATGCAAGCAGCAGGTCTGCAAGTGTCTAATGACAAACCTACTTGCCACCTGCAACTTGCCACCCGCTCCTACATCTTCCGGCTAAATCCTAACCGGCGCATTAACCGTCGATAAAAATAGCCCGAGCTTTCGACGCGGGCAAAACAACAATAATTGGCATGTTTTTTGATGAGTACCTTGTCGCCATCTTGCAGCGTAATAGCGTCTTGCCCATCGGCCGTCAATATCGCTTCATGATCCATATGCACCTGGATGGAAATTTCGGCCGTCTCATGGAAAACCAATGACCGATTGAGACTTAGATGGGCGGCAACCGG
Source organism: Anaerolineae bacterium (assembly GCA_024762695.1). Lineage (GTDB taxonomy): Bacteria > Chloroflexota > Anaerolineae > Promineifilales > Promineifilaceae > JACKCC01. The sequence continues at coordinate 7,652 of JANTGY010000020.1, read as the reverse complement.
GGTGATAACGAAATTCATCAATTGGGGCGGCAGCATAGGGCCGCCAGCAGCCATCGAATAGGCGGTAGAGCCAGTCGGCGTAGCCACAATCAGGGCGTCGGCGCTGTAATGGGTGACCAAATCGCCGTCCACGCACAGTTCCATCCGCACAATACGAACGTGCTTGCCCCGGCCAACGACCACATCGTTAAGCGCGGTGAAGGTTTGAAGGACACGGCCGTTTCGCTCCAACGCGGCATGCAGCATCAGCCGATTCTCAACCCAATAATCGCCGTCCAGCGCCTTCCCCAACCGTTCCGGCCAATTGTGGGGCTGGGCTTCACTCAAAAACCCCACGCGGCCCATGTTGATGCCAAAAAGAGGAACGCTGTGCGAAATCGCCAGCCGCGCCGCGTGTAAAATCGAGCCGTCGCCGCCTAACACAACCAGCAGCGACGTGTCGCCCATGTTGCCATTGGCGTTGTCTTCATCCCAGGTGGAGCTGGTCCACGATTCAATCCCGCGTTCTGCCAACCAGGCGCCGATTTCTACCGCTACCGGCTCGGCCGCCGGTTTTTTGGATTGATAAACGATGCCGATACGGTTCATAGTTTGCATGTGGCAAGTTTTCAAGTGGCAAATTATTGCTCAGCCCTCAACCCTCATCCCTTAAATACTGAACGAGTTGATTCATGGGAACACGCGTTTGTTCGCCGCCGTCTAACGGCCGTACCGCCGCCATCCCCTCTTCAATCTCCGACTCGCCCATGATGATAACCTTGCGAATGGCGTGTTTGTTCGCTTCGCGCATCTGGCTTTTGAGACTGCGGCGCGTGCGGGCAAAAGCCAGCCGCGTCCCAATCCCCGCCTCGCGCAACTGGAAAGCCAGTTGGACAGCGGCCGTCTTCGTAATGCCGCCAAAATGGGCGATCATCACAGTTGGCGCGTCCGGCTGGGGCGGTTCAAGGCCCTGTTCCTTCAAGCCCAACACAATGCGCTCAATGCCGCTGCCAAAACCAACGCCCGGCGTCGATGGGCCGCCAATCGCCTCGGCCAACCCATCATAACGGCCGCCGCCGCAAACGGCCGCTTGCGCCCCGATGCCTTCCGCCCACACCTCAAACACCGTCTTGGTGTAATAATCAATCCCGCGCACCAGCCGGAAGTTGATGCTGTATGATTGGTTGAGGGCGTCCAGCAAACCGCGCAAATCGGCAAAATGAGTCTCGCAATCCACGCACAAATGGTCGGCGATGTGCGGCGCATCGGCCAACAACGCCTCCATGCCCTCTTCCTTACTATCCAACACCCGCAGCGGGTTTTTGCTCATCCGCTCCTTGTCAATGGGAGCTAACTTGTCCTCATGATCGGCCAAATAGGTTTTGAGGGCATCAATGTAGGCGGGTTTGCACACCGGGCAGCCGGTGCTGTTAAGTTGAAAGGTCAATCCTTTGTAGCCAAGAGAACGGTACAAATTCATGGCGATCATCATCACTTCCAGATCGGCGGCAGGGTCGGTTTCGCCCAGGATTTCGACGTCGAATTGGCTGTGCTGGCGATAGCGGCCGGCTTGCGGCCGTTCGCGCCGGAAAATGGGGCCAAAGGTGAACAGTTTCACCGGCTGCGGCCAGCTACCCATCCCATTCTGGATGTAAGCCCGGACTAATCCGGCCGTAAATTCTGGACGCATGGTGATGCTACCGCCATCCGGCTCTTTGATGGTGTACATCTCTTTTTGCACAAAAACGTCGGACGCGGTTCCCATTCCCCGTGCAAAAAGGTCGGTGTCTTCAATGATGGGCACATCTACCCGCTGAAATCCATAGCGCCGCGCCAAATCGGCTGCGGTCTGCGTGATCCAATCCCAATAATTACGATCTTCGGGCAGAATGTCTTGCATTCCTTTGGCCCGTTGTATGTTTGCCAAACGCTGCCTCCAAATTGTCGATTTCGCGACTATTATAGCGGATACGGCCGTAAGTAGCCCAAACAAAAAACAAGAGCGGCTCATGGTATCAATTTGAGCCGCTCTTTAAAGGCGTTAGCCGCCATTACATCTAAGGGTTCGTTCAAAATTAACTTTACAGTTTGCTGGTAATTGGGAATTGAGTAATTGGGTAATTACCAGTTATCAATTACTTGGTTACAACTTTTCAAACGCCAAAGTTATAAACGAACGCACCCTAAGCTATGCGCTGGTAACAGACATTGTTCATGCCGCATCGGGCGCAGCGCTGCCAATCGTTGTGGTCGCGGTCCAGTTCGCCTTCAAATTGACTGTCGCGCATTTCGGTCAACAGGTCAAGCAAATCTTCTTCCAGGTCGGGCGTATAATCAATGGCAAATGCTTTGTCTTGATATTGGAGGATACCGAAAGGCGGCCGTTGCCCATACGCCTCCTCAGTCAACAAACAATAAGCTGCCAATTGCAGCACGTGTCCCTCCCAGGGTTCATACGGGGCGCGGCCCGACTTTATCTCGACGGGCACAATGGAACCGTCGGCCTGCTGCACCAGGTAATCGGGCTTGCCCGACAACCCATAAGCGGAGGCGACAAGGACGTCGGCGTTGGGGAACCAGGCCCCGCTGTCGCTGTAGATGACATCGCCGGGAGGCAGGCCGGATTGTTCTTGCAAATTGCGGGAACGGAAGGCGAGGAAAACGGCCGTTCCCAACAACAGCAGCACAATGACCAGCGGCAGCCCATTGCCAACCATCGCTTACATCCCCACCAAAATCTGGAAAGTGATGAAAAAGACAGTCGCAAATAACAAAACGTAGGCCAGTCGTCGCGCCCAGAATGCTTGTTGCACGGAACGGCCGTGCGCTCGGTGATGGTTACGGCCGTGTTCCAATTCACGGATGTTCTTCGGTGCGTACCCTTCCACCCGGCGTAAATACCAGGCCCGACGACAATAAACGTAATTGGCGATTTCGCTTGCCTGAATTCGTTGATAGCTCATATGTTCTAATTTACATCAAAACCAAACAATTTGTCAAGAAAATGAGCGTTTTTTGTAATGGTCAAGAAAATGTTACACAGAGATTCGCAGAGAAGACACAGAGATTCGCCGAGAGATTCAGGAGAAATCTTTGAGTTCTTTGCGCACTTTGCGGTTCAAGCTATTGTGGACCATTACAAAAATGAGCGTTTTTTCAATAAAATGGGGAGAGTTGGGGAAATAGAAACGGCCGTTCTGAGGTGAGAACGGCCGTCGCCATTTTTCGTGAATTGTTGCCTCCTGCCTGTTACCTCCTATTCAACTCTTTTCACGGATAAGCAAAATCCCCTCAAAAGCAGGCAAGTTCTGGCTAATACGCTCCTCCAGCAAGGCAAAATCCAGATACAAATCAATAAAAGCGAGCAGGCGGCGTCTATTTTGCTCCAATGCCGACTCCGAACTTGCCTGATAAATCAAATCAACAACATGCTCCAACATTTGCGCCCGAACGCGGGCGCGCGCGCGTATCACAGCCTTCTCCAACGATTCTCCCGCCTGGCGCGCAAAACGGCGCGTACTGCTCAACGCCCGCACCAGTTCCGGGTTCATCACCACATTCCGATTTTGCGTCAAATTCATCGCATACTCAAAATTGCGCCCAATTTGCCGCCCAATTTCCATCCCCGTACCTAAATCACTCGCCTGAGTCAGGTCTTGGCGCAGCGCCTCAACCAAATCAGCCACACTGTCCAAATCAATATCTTGCGCTCGCAGCACATCCAAACTTTCGGCACGGGCTACCGCATCGCTCAACACCCGATCCAAATGGCGCGCTTGCGCCGCTGTAACCCGGTCTCGCGCGCGCATCAAATCCTGCATCAATTGTGGCTGTTGACGCAGCGCCGGCGGCGGTTCCCGATCAAAATCATGCAGCATGAACCGCCGCTGCCCGGCGCGCCTCAAAATAAGGTCGCCAGCCTGCTTTAAGGCGTTGTTCGCCTGCTTGATCCGATTTTCCAACGCCCAGTCAAACGCCAGCCGCTGCTCCATATGACGGCGCATTGTCTCTGTTAATGCCGAATCGGTAAACTCAAACCGGGTGCAGTTATAATTCCGGCCCTCAACAAACCAATAACCCACCGGCTCATCCATGTCGCCGCGCGCCTGGCTCTGGCGCGAAATGCTGTCCCGTTCCGCCGCCGTGGGCAGCCGATACCGCCAGCCCCCCGTTTCGCGCCGCGTCAGCCAATCGCAAAACGCCAGCGCATCGGACGGCCGCATCCCCACAATGGGCGCGCGCCCCTGCCCGTCCGGGAATTGCCCCCCCGTCCAATGGTCGGGCAGAAAATAATTGGCAAAAGCCGACTCTTCATCCAGGAAAATCTGGTATTCGGCATGGGTGACAAAGGAACTGTCAATATACTTGGTTTCATCCACCCGCACCATGCGACGCAAACGGAGGGCCAGCAGCACTTCGGCCGCCAGGTGGCGCACATCGGCGCGTTCATGGTCAACGCTTTGGGCCAACTTCTCGAAGATGGTGCGTAATTCTGGCCGCACTTCGCGGGCTTCATCCAGGCATTCCATCGCCAGGGTTAGGGCGACGACGGATGGCTTTTTGCGTGTCAGGCACGCTTTAACAATGTTGGTGGCGTCGGCCTGGGCGGCATAAAGCCGGATGGTCTCATGCCACCACCCATCTTCGACTTGCTGCACCAAATCGCGTTCCAATTTTTTATCACGCACGTGAACCGCTGCCAGATATTCCTGAAAGGTTAAATGGGCAAAGCCGTACAGACCGGCCTCGCGTTCAACCAATAAACCGCTGCTATTTTCGATCATTTTCAAAAAGGATTCGATGGCTTGCGGCTGGTCGGCCTCTTCAGCGCCCATCACGCGCCGCACTGATTTTTTGATGGCCTGCACCGCTTCGGCTTCAGGTATCTCCCGTTTTCTTTGCCGCATCATGTAGTAGGCCATCTCTTCCAAAACGCGCTGTTTTTGGGCTGGGGTTAGCTCATAGGTTATGCCGCGGGCCTGCTGCCGTTTACCCAAGAAGACTTCGGCGATTTCAGAGTACAGTTCAACGCGACGGCCGGGCAAGCTGCTGCGATAACGGTGAACGGTGGCGATCATGGTGAGCAGTAAGGGGTTGACGGCCATTTCTAACAGCACGTGGGTTTGACGCAGCCGCCACAATAAATCTTCGGCGCCTTTGTGGGCATCCATCCGCACGCCGGGGTCGTCGCGCTGGGCGCTCATAATTTCGTTGGCCAGATACCAGTTATGAACGAATTTTTGAACTTGTTCGATGGTAAACGGCCGTACTTCCAACACGGTCACATTTTGCAGCGGATTATTACGATAGCCAAACGGCCGTGATGTGATTAGAAAACGATTTCCCTTGTAAAGCGCCATTTGCCGGTCAACCCAGGCGGCCGTCTGCTTCCGCACAACCGGATCGGCCACCTCGTCCAGGCCGTCCAACATCACCAGGCAGCGTCCTTTTTGCAGGTGGGTTGTCAGCCAGTTCGGCGGCAGTTCAATATCCCAATACGCTAATCGGGATTTGACGGCGCTCTCTAAAGAGTAATGGGGATCGTTCTTGATGGCTTCGGCATGGTCGCGCAAAAACAGCATGATGGGCAATTTATTGAGCTGCTTGACCGCTTCGGGCTGTGCTTTGCGGGAGGCCAGAACCAATGTCACATGTTTGAGCAGCGTCGTTTTGCCGCTGCCGGGCGGGCCGAGCAGGGCCATATTTTTCTCTTTCGTTTCCCGTCCGGTCAGATATTTCCAGAGGTCAAGCCGCTCTTTGGCGCCTTCCCGCGACATCGGTCGGATTGGATCGGTAGACGCGCGATGGCGCATTTGCGGGCCTAAGCTAAGGTCAACAAACACTTGAGCCAGTTCCAGCGTAAATGTGCCGCGCGTCGTTAGCCCTTTCACATCGAAGTTGCGATGTTGATAACTTAAAAAATCCAGATATTGGTTGCGATGATGACGATCAGGCGCGACTTTTTCCGTCAACCGATCAAAAAAGGAACCGGGTTTTCGTGGGAGGTCGGAGTTGGTTGAAGACATAGTTCACATGTATGCTGCTCAATTGCTTGCAACTGGGCCTGACAAGCAAAAACTCGATCAAACAAGCGGAACGGCCGTGCCGCCACAATCTATGCTTTTCTATTATACACAGTTTGTCCTGACTTGTTGTAATGAGTTTTAGGAGGGAGAAGGGCGCTACGGCCGTAACAAGATTTTGCGCACGCCGGGTTGGGCAGCCCGTTCAAATGCCGCCAAACCGTCTCGTAATGCGTATTCGCCAACAATGAGGGGGCGGGGGTCAAGCTCGCCGCGCGCTAACAGGCGCAAAGCGGGCGCGAAGGGGCCGCAGCGCGAGCCGACAACGTTGATTTCGTCTACGACCAATTTGGTCAGGTCGATGTTGACTTGACCGGCGTAGGTGCTTTTAAGAATGAGGGTTCCCAACGGCCGTACCAAGCGCAGCGCCTGGGCAAATCCGGCCCCATTCCCCGTCGCCTCGACGACGAAATCGAAGCTGTCGTCGGCAAAATCGGCGGCCAGGCCAGTGTTGAGACCCAATTGGGCGGGCAGTTCCAATGATGCGGGGCGACGGCCCAGCATGGTCACATCGGTTCCGGCCAGGGAGAGAACCAGACCGGTTAGCAACCCCAAACGACCAGGGCCGACGACGGCCGTTCTGGCGGTAGGCTGGATGCGGACTTGCTCCCGAATACGGAGGGCGGCGGCTAGGGGTTCGGTGAAGACGGCCGTTTCATCAGGCACATTGTCGGGTACAAGGAGCAAATTGGACACGGGCAAGGTCGCATAATCGGCAAAGACGCCGTTTTTGTCGTGAATGCCCAACACCGTGCGATTGGGGCAGTGCTCCGGGCCGTCGCTAAGGCAAACCGCGCAACTCCCACAGCCCAAGTTGATGCTGCCCACAACGCGCTGGCCCAACCAATGTTCGTCAGACGAGTCAGCCACCGCATCGACAATGCCGACAAACTCATGCCCCAACACGCCCTGAAAATCGGGGACGTACCCCTTCACCATTTCCAGGTCGGTGGAACAAATGCCGGCCAAGCTAATGCGAATACGGGCTTCGCCAGCCCGGCATTCTGGTTCGGGGATATTAGATTTGTGGGTTAGACGGCCGTTTTCCAAACAAAGTCCTTGCATTCAAAATCTCCGCCGAAGTCAACATCCATGCCGCCAATTTGTTTATTACGTCCATGAATTCTTCATAAAATATGCTGCAACAACAGTGAAATAGTTGACCTCGCTCATCATTATATTCTATTATAAGGGTTACGCACGATCAGTCAGTTCCGATTTGAATACGGGGGCCGTTTCCAAAACCGCAATCAAATCAAGCAAGTGCAACTTAATAGGCGACGCAGCCCACATTCCAGCCTGTAGGTCATTGGGAGGATTTGCCATTGATGTGAAAGTCGCTTACCGAACGGCATGAGCCAGTAGTCTGTCGTGCCCATACCTCGTCGCGCTTCGCCCCCAAATAACCAGTCGTCTCGTTTTGAGTCGGTAAAGCGTCTCTCAAATTAGATGCAAACCATGACAGTATAAAATATATTTTCAGTTTGTTTTGGAGGAGCATTGTCATGAAACGACGTCTACTTATTACCAGCAGTTTCTCACTACTTACAGTTTTTGTCATTTTACTCTTTAGCATTTCACTAGCCAGTC
>JANTGY010000019.1 GCA_024762695.1 Anaerolineae bacterium | reverse complement strand
ATTAGCTGCTCGTAGTTAGCCACGTAGTCTTCGGAGTGGCGTCATCCAACGGTACTCCGTCGCTGAACAGCGCGACTACGTACCTTACTACGAACATTGGATACGAGGAGTCAATACAGGTTGTTTTTGTAACCATTTTTCAAGATAGTAGGAATTCCTATGTCTTTTATCTAAATCCATGAGTATAATAGCGGCTAAGTTTGTATGCTGCGTGTCATCCTCTGGTACGCAATCGGGAAGAAGGTTCAATTTAGTATGGCGGACCCAGGAAACAACCCCAATCGTCGTCGTCGGTTCGCTTTCCGCAAACGCGGCCAACAAATAACCGACCATCAGACAGGCGATATTCAATCGGACGAACCCATCACTATTCTGGCTGGGGCGGTTTTGGTTGGCAATGTTATGGCGCCTATAGTTCGTGTAGCGGGTGTGTTGCAGGGAACGGCCGTTGCCGATGAACTTGTTGTAAATTCTGGCGGCCAAATATGGGGGGACGCGACGGCCGCCAGTATACGCATTGAGACTGGGGGCGCTATTCATGGCTGGGTCAGCAGCCCTCTTGACCATACGATTTCCCAGGATGAAACGGGAGAAACGGCCGTTCCGCCCCGCGATGCGGCCCAACTAGATGCTTTGCGTCGGTTACAGTTAGAAGCGGGAGAAGCCATCGCCGCCCACGCCGCGCTAGAAAAACAGTTCGATACGCGCCTGACGGAAAAAGCGGGCGACGCCATTAACGAATTGAATGCTTTGAAGCAAGAACTAACCGAAGCGCGCGCGAAAATTACCATTTTGCAACAACGCCTGGATAACGCGCTAAGCGTTGTCGAAGCGCAAGAGGTTCAGCTTGAAACGCAAAATGGGGCGCTAGCGGAGGCTGACGAATTGGAAAAACAGCTCCAGACCCATTTAACGACCGCCTACGAGAAACAGGGGCAGCTTAACGACGCGCTAGAAACGGTGCAGGCGGCTAAAGATGAGAAGGATATGGCTCTGGCTCAGGCGTTAAAGGAGATTGATGCGCTAAACGGCCGTGTTCACACGCTCGAAACCACGCTGCAAGACAGCATCCAGCACAGCGCCGAACAAGAAGATGCGCTCATCCATTGGCAGGAGTTGGCCGGCGCTACACAAAGCCAATTGGAAACGCTGGAAAAAGAGCAGACGACGTTGAAGCGACAGCTTGAGGAGAGCGCTGCCGTTACCGGTAAATTACGCGAGAAGAACAGTCGTCTTGAATTTGAATGGCAGCAAACGTTGTTGGAGTTGGATGAATTACGCAATCGCATACCAGACAATACGATGGAGGAGATGCAGTTTGCCTTGGCTGACGCCCAACAGAAAAATGCCGCGCTGCAAAATATCATTGACGGAGTAGAAGAGCAGGCGTTGTGGCATAAGGCCAATTTAGATACTGTGCAGCGCACGCTGGAACAAAGCCGCCGAATCACCGTTCAGCAGGAAGCCTTGCTGGAAGAGTCGTATGCAAATTTGGCGGAGAAGGAAACGGCCGTCGCTAAATGGAAAACGGCCGTTGAACAAATGGCCGAACGGATGCAAGAGCAGGAAGAAAAAATCGCAGCGCTGCAATCTGAGATGGTTGATAGTCAAGCCGCATTTGAGGTTGAAATTGCCAGCTTGCAAGAAGGGTTGAAACATAAATCGCTCCAACTTGACGCGCACCAGGCCGAAATTGACCATCATTTGCAGCAAATGACGGCCCAAGGACAACGCCTGGCTGAAATTCAGACCGCTCTGGTTGAACGCGAACTCCAACTTGGGCAGGCTAATGCGCGCCTTACGCGCCAGGCTGGTTTGCTAAAACGGATGAAACAAATGACGAGCGAGCGGATTCAGCAGTTGGAATCGCAGCTTGCGTATGCGCAGCGGATACTGCGGCAGCGCGCTGCCAAATCATGAGTCGGCAAAGAACGGCCGTCGGTGTAAAATTACAACCATTATTTTGGAACCTCTTTCCATGGAGTTGTTCCTGATTAACAAGTTCCGGTTGTTGTCATACCTGCGAAGACAGGTATCCATCTTTTAGAGGAGTGGATTCCCGCCTGCGCGGGAATGACATGATCGATTTTTATGAGGTGGAATTTTGTCTGATATTGAATTAGCCGTGATTGGCGGCAGCGGGCTTTATGGGATGGCGGAACTGACTGATGTAGAAGAAGTCAGTCTAAAAACCCCATTTGGCGACCCCTCGGACAGCATAATTGTTGGGAAACTGCACGGCCGTCACGTCGCCTTTCTGCCTCGGCATGGACGCGGGCACGTCTTGAATCCAACCGAAGTGCCTTACCGGGCCAACATATTCGCCCTCAAACTATTGGGCGTTAAATATGTCGTCTCCGTCAGCGCTTGCGGCTCGCTGCGCGAAGATTATGCGCCGGGCTGCATTGTCATTCCCGATCAATTATTCGATCATACCAAAAAGCGGAACATGACCTTTTTTGAGGATGGGCTGGTAGCTCATGTGGGCGTTCCTAACTCATTTTCGCCAGAATTAAGCCGGGTTGTGGCCGACGCCGCCAAAGCGTCTGGCGGAACGGTGCATGAAGGCGGGACATTTATCACCATCGAAGGGCCGCGCTTTAGCACAAAAGGGGAATCCAACCTCTACCGGCAGTGGGGCATGAGCATTATTGGCATGACGACCAGCCCGGAAGCGTTTTTGGCGGCGGAAGCGGAGATGGCTTACGCGGTGATGGCCCATGTGACCGATTATGATGTGTGGCACGAAACGGAACGGCCAGTGACGGTGGAGCAAGTGCTCAATATCGTTCAAGGCAACACCGCTTTGGCGCAAAAGGCGATTAGCCGCATTGTCGAAAGGATGGACGAGTGGGCTGGTGATTTTGCCGCGCACCACGCGCTGAAAGACGCTGTTTTGACTGATCGCGCCAGGATTCCAAAGGATACTAGCCGCGCATTGCAGCCTTTGATTGGAAACTATTTGGAATGAAACGTAAAACGTAAAGCGTAAGGGGATGCGCGTTTTACGTTTTAGGTTTTACGCCGATGCGTATTTTTGCCGCGGAAGAGATTCAGGAGATTAACGGCCGTCGTGAAGGCATTTTGCTTTTACTGACGGCCGTTTTTGTTTTTGGCGGCGCTGTCAATCTAAGCCTGGCCTGGGAAGGCGCTGTTATTTGGGCGCATTTGTGGGCGCCGTTGGTCTGGTTGGCGCTGATGGGCGCGGCCCACGCGCTGCTGCGCCGCTTTAAACCGCAGCGCGACCCCTTTTTGCTGCCCTTGTTGGCGCTGCTCACCGGCTGGGGACTGGTTCTGCTGGATCGGCTGGCGGCTAATTTTTTGTGGCGGCAGGTTGTGTGGTTGGGTTTGGGCACGGCCGTTCTTCTCTCTCTGGCTATTTTCCCCCGCAATTTGCGTTGGCTGCGCCGCTACCGCTACACCTGGCTGATTGGCGGGCTGGCTTTGCTGGCGGCGACGTTAATTTTTGGCGTTAATCCCACTGGATTTGGCGCCGCGCTATGGCTGCCCATTCCGCTGGTCGGGCGCGTCTTTTTTCAACCTTCCGAACTGCTCAAACTGTTGTTGGTTGTCTTTTTAGCCAGCTATTTCGACGAGCGTGACCCGCAGTTGCAATTGGAAGGGGGCAACGGCCGTTTTGGCGCGCTGCCCTATCTGGCTCCATTGTTGTTGATGTGGGGCTTTTGCATGATTTTACTCGTCTGGCAGCGGGATTTAGGCGCGGCAACGCTGTTTTTCATCCTGTTCTTATCGCTGCTCTATCTGGCGACGGGTGAAAAACGATATGTCTGGAGCGGCCTGGGGCTGCTGCTCATTGCTGGCGTTTTGGCCTACTTTCTGTTTGATTTGGTGGCGCTGCGCGTAGAAGCCTGGTGGAACCCCTGGCCCGATGCTGACAATCGTTCATTCCAGATTGTGCAATCGCTTTACGCTTTAGCCAGCGGCGGGCTAATTGGGCAGGGGATTGGGCAAGGTTTCCCCGACTATATCCCCGTTGTCCATTCCGATTTCGTTTTTGCGGCCATCGCCGAGGAGTGGGGTTTAGTAGGTAGTCTAGGTATTGTGGCCGTGTTTGCCTTGCTCGCTCACCGGGGGCTGCGGATTGCGATGGAGGGGAGACGGCCGTTTCAACGTTATTTGGCCGCCGGTATTGCCATTTTATTTAGCGCCCAATCCTTCCTTATCATGGGCGGCGTGGCTAAACTGCTGCCCCTCACCGGCGTAACATTGCCCTTTGTCAGCTATGGCGGCAGTTCCTTGCTCGTTAGCAGCATCATGGCCGGGCTGCTGCTTTTCCTATCTGGTTCCGAACCGCAAAACGGTTAAGATCGACAAAAAAAGGCCCGCTGCGCTTTGTGCGCAGCGGGCCTTAAACTTGAAGCGTAAATTTTACAGTTCCGACGTGCAGTTGGGACAGCGCGTTGCTTTGATGGCGATCTCCGTGATGCAGTAGGGACATTCTTTCGTTGTCGGTTCCGCCGGAGCCGCTTCTTCTTCCTTTTTCACCTTGTTGATCTGGCGGATTACCAGGAAAATCACAAAGGCGACGATCAGGAAATTAATGATGGTGTTGATAAACAAGCCATAATTAATTGTCGCCGCGCCCGCTTCTTGCGCCGCCGCCAGTGTTGCATAATTTTCGCCGGACAAATCAATAAACAAGCTGGCAAAATCAACCCCGCCCAACAACACGCCAATAGGCGGCATAATGACATCGCTGACCAATGATTTAACAATCGCGCCAAACGCGCCGCCAATGATGACGGCCACAGCCAAATCAATCACATTGCCTTTCTTAATAAAATCGCCAAATTCTTTCAACATCACACATTTTCCTCCGAAAACTAATCGTTGATAAACATTCACATGTTAGACCCTATTTTGCCATAAACGTCACTGTTTGGCAGGGGTTGGTCAGGCTATAACACGGTTTTTCAGTAGTGAGGCCATTAACCGAAGCGAATAACTCGTGAGGCCAGAAACAACTTGGACAAAAGAAGAGGGGAACGGGATACTCAGGCATGGTTCAGACAGTCAAGACCGGTACGACAATGGTGTTTCCGAACCCGTTCAGTAGTGTGGTTCTGACAATGCGTGACTTGTGCATTGGTGGCGAAGACCCCGATTAACAGAATACCGAGTTAGCAAGCATTGTTGGGTCTGAACACAAGAAGCAAGCAGACGGAGGCAGAATCATGTCCAAGAGAAAGCGGCACAACAAAAAACGTGTAAACCTGAACAGCCTGGAGCAAATCAACCTGAATGCAGCAGGGCTGGACATTGGAGCGGAAGAGATCTGGGGGTGTGTACCAGAAAATCGAGACGAGGAAAATGTACGCCAGTGGGGGACATTTACCAAAGATTTGCATAATCTAGCCAATTGGCTGGAAAGGTGTCAGGTGACAACAGTGGCTATGGAAGCTACAGGGGTGTACTGGATACCAATATATGAGATATTGGAAGCGAGAGGTCTTGAGGTTTGTTTGGTGAACGCTTATTCAGCGCGGAATGTCAGTGGGCGGAAGAGTGACGTGCTAGATTGCCAATGGTTACAGCAATTGCACACCTACGGCTTATTAGCGGCATCGTTTCGTCCCCCAGCCGATATTAATACCTTACGCAGCTACGTGCGTCAGCGTGAGAGTATTCTACGGCAGCGGTCAGCCCACATCCAACATATGCAAAAAGCACTTCACTTGATGAATGTCAAGCTGACAACGGTTGTCACAGATATAACTGGATTAACTGGAATGCAAATTATTCGGGCGATTTTAGCGGGTGAGCGTGACCCAGCGCAGTTAGCCCGACTGCGCGACCCACGCTGCAAAGCGAGTGAAGCAGAGGTGGCGGCGGCCTTAACCGGGCATTATCAGCGAGAGCATCTCTTCGCCTTGCATCAGGCGGTAGCTGCCTACGATTTTTATACGCAGCAGTTAGCTGAATGCGAAGCCGAGATCGAACAACAATACGGTGCGTTTGAGCCACAGATTGATGTAGACAAGCATCCATTGCCTAAGCCCAAACGTCGGCGGCGGGTCAATCACCCAGATTACGATTTACGTACTTATCTCTATGCGCTGTGCGGAGTAGATTTGACAGCCGTTGATGGTCTTGACAGTTTGCTGGTACAAGATATTGTAGCTGAGGTAGGCACTGACATGAGCCGATGGCCCACAGCCAAACATTTTGCTTCTTGGTTAGGTTTAGCTCCCAACAACAAAACGTCAGCCGGCAAAGTGAAGAGCCGCCATACGAAAAAGACAAGTAATCGGGCCAATACGGCTTTCCGCTTGGCAGCACAAGCGTCTGGTCGCACTCAAACAGCTCTGGGGGCTTTCTATCGACGGATTCGTGCTAAACATGGCGCTCCCGTTGCTATTACGGCCACCGCCCATAAAATTGCTCGCATTGTTTATCATATGCTCAAGGAACGAAAACCTTACCAGCCGCAAAATATTGAGACTTATTCCCAACAACAACGCACTCGTTATTTGAAACGACTCCAACGTCAGGCAGAAAAACTAGGCATGAAACTGGTGGTATCTCCCGTTGTTTCTTAACAGTCCCATTTTGCCGTCATTCCCGCGCAGGCGGGCATCCATCTTCTCCTGTAACAAAATATGGATGCCTGCCTTCGCAGGCATGACAAGCCGACTACTGAAAACCGTGCAAGCTGACAAGCTGACTGGCTGACAAGCTGACAAGCTAAAGCGCTAAATATCCAGCGTGAGTTGTTGGGCTTCGGTGTACGTGGGTTTGTCGGCGCGGATGCAGTGGATGATGCCTTGCAGGTCTTGTTCGGTACGCAGGCGGAAACCGGCTTTTTGAAGCAAATCGCGCCATTCTTCGACTGGAGCCAGACTGAGCGCGGCCGGCCCTTTGAACAGCCAGGCGGTTGGCGTTCGCATTTGTTCGGCCATAAGGAGACGGCCGTTTTCTGACAAAACCCGGTAAACTTCTTGTAATAATTGCAGCCGGTCGCCTTCTTGCCAAAATTCGGACAGAACCTGGCAGAGGAAAACGGCCGTCACGCTTTTATCGGGGAGGGGGAGCATATCGGAACGGCCGTTGCGCCAGATAAGACGCGGGTCATTGGGCGGCAAAGGCATCCGCGCGCGATGCCGCGCCAGCGCGCGATTTGGATTCCACTGCGGATTGTAGACATCAATCACAATAGCTTTACCCGTCGTTAGCCGTTGGACAATATCAATGGCGCGTCGGCGGAAACCCAAATCAACACAGACAAGCGTGTCGGCCGCTTGAATTTGCCCCATTTCAAACAAAATATGATGCGCGTTAAACCCATCTCGATCAAATTGGAGATGCATACTCCATAATGAAGCCAGAAAAAAGTATGTCAATACGATGATGATTGCCAGACTTAACGGAATAAGGCCAATCCATCCTTGTTCGGCGCTGACACCGATGATAACGAGAGCTAAGACAATGCCGCCATAAAGGGAAGCAAAGGCGGGCCAATGCGCATAGACCGCGTTCAACGTCCCCTCGAAACGCGAGCCGCGTTTTGCCGGAACGTTATATTTTTGTTGGCCGAATTGATGGTCGCTGGTCACGCTATTGTCCTGTTCAGGCTGGTTGTCCGGCAGCGATATGCGAACCGGCTGCGGCCTTGAATTGCGTTAATTCTTGCGAGATGGCGTCAACCAATCGGCTGGCGTCTTCTCCGTTCTGGGCGTCCTCTAATTGTTGGCATAACCCGGCTAATTTAACGATGCTGAGGCTGGCGCTGTTGCCTTTGAGAGAGTGAGCGGCAAGTTTGACCTGGATGAGATTGTCCTGGGTGATGGCTTGCTGCATTTTTGTCAGCGCTTTTTCTGCGTCAACCATGAAAATGGGCAGCAATTCTTGCAGCATTTGAGGCGCTTCGGAGCCAATCATCTCTTTAAGCCCATCCATGTGAATAAAATTGTGAAGATCGGATCGCGCTGCGCTTTCCGCCTTGTCGGGGAGGGGCGCGCATTTGTATAATGCTTCGACTAATTTATCTATTTGAACCGGTTTGCTGATGTAATCGTCCATACCCGCTCCTAAATAGTGTTCTCGGTCGCCTTGCAAGGCGTGGGCGGTCATGGCGATGATGCGCGGTTGTTTGTGCGGCGGCCATTGGGCGCGGATTTCTTTGGTCGCTTCCACGCCATCCAGTTCGGGCATTTGTATGTCCATGAGGATGACGTCGTATGGTTGTTGTTCGAGGGCGGCTATGGCTTCACGGCCGTTATTGGCAATTTCTACCTCATACCCCAGCTTACCCAGGATGCGGGTTGCCACTTTTTGGTTGATACGATTATCTTCGGCCAATAAAATGCGTAAAGGATGCTGCGTTCCCATGTCGCCGCTGATGGCGGCTTTGGGTTGGGGGCTGGCCGCTGTCCCTTGCGCGGCGGTAAAGACGCCGGCAAGGACGTTATTTAGTTGGGCTGAAGTGAAGGGATGTTGAAGGACGGCGGCAAAGGGGGAACGGCCGTATTCTTCTGACAAACCATTATCGCCGCGCAGTAGCACAATTGGCAGAGACGCTCCATGATGTTGTTGTATATCCTTGATCAGGGCCGGGCCGTTTGTATCTTCGCTTTCTAGGATGGCTTGATCAAGCAGCGCAATATCGTATGGTTCGCTTTTTTGCAGCCAGTACCGGGCCTCGTCGCCACTGCCCGCCACGTAAGGCGACATGCCCCAAGAGCGCGTTTCGCGGCTAATAAAGCGGCGATTGTCGGCGTTGCCGGCAATGATGAGCAGCCGTTTGCCGTGCAAGCGCGGTTGGTCTTGGCGTAAGCGGCGCACGGGTTCGTGTGTAGCTTGCCCGGCAACAACGGTAAAATGAAAAGCGCTGCCGACGCCAATCTGGCTTTCGACCCAAATATCGCCGCCCATGAGCTGGCTAAGCTTTTTGCTGATGGCTAATCCCAGTCCGGTGCCGCCATATTTGCGGGTTGTGGAGGCGTCGGCTTGCGAGAAGGAGGCGAATAATCGGTCAATACGGTCGGCGGGGATGCCAATGCCGGTATCTTTGACGGAAAAATGAAGGCGGTATTGGTCGCCGTCCAGCCGCTCGCTGTTGACATTGACGCTAATTTCGCCTTCTTCGGTGAATTTGGCGGCGTTGCCCAACAGGTTGACCAAGATTTGGCGCAGCCGCACCACGTCGCCGTTGAAGGCATTAGGCGTTTGCTCATCTATATAATAGGCTAATTTGACGGCGTGGGGATTGATGCGGGGTGTGATGAGGTTGAGCGATACTTCCAGACAATCGCGTAAATCGAATGGCTGGTTTTCCATCTCGACTTTGCCGGCCTCGATTTTGGAGAAGTCGAGGATGTTGTTGATGATGCCCAAAAGGGTGTCGCTGCTGGTGTAGACGGTTTCGACAAGCTCTTTTTGTTCGGCGTTGAGGGGGGTGTTGCGCAGCAGTTCGGCCATGCCGATGACGGCGTTGAGCGGGGTGCGAATCTCATGGCTCATGTTGGCGAGAAAGGCTGATTTGGTGCGAACGGCCGTTTCTGCTTCTTCCTTCGCCATTTGTAAAGCGGCTTCAGACCGTTTGCGTTCTGTCGTTTCATGCAAAACGATCAACTGGCCGCTGTTGCGCCAATGGCGTCTGTTTAATTGTGTGGTTTGCACTTCGTAATACCGGGCTTTCTGGCCGACGCCCGTAATAATTTCGGCAATTTTCCCCTGGTCGTCTGTCGTTCCGCCAGAGAGGTGATTGCAGTTTGCCAGAGTTTGCGTGAACGTTTGCCCAATGGCTTGCGTTAGTTTCTGCTGGATTATGTTTTCCGCTGCCGGATTCATATCTACAATCAGGTCTTGGCTGTCTAGAACGATAACGCCATCGCGCATACTTTCGATGACTGTGTTCCGCGCGATGGGGACGATGTTCAAGATGCGAAATTGGAACAGGCCGCTAGCTGTGATTAGACCGGTTATGGTAAAGGCGAACGGCGTCAGGTCTATCCCCGGTAAGGGATTTAGGCCGGTGATGTACAGCGCGTTGCCAACCCAGGGCATTAAAGCGCCAAACAGGAGGATGCCAGCTTGCCCTTTGTAAATTGATTGACCGTGGAGGAATGCGCGGCCCAGGGTAATTGTGCCAAAGATTAGGTAAAGGTAGGAAAGAGACAGATGCACCCAAAACCAGGGGCCGTAAGCGACGCTGAGCATGGTAAATGGACCGTCGCTGTTTAATTGGGTGGAGGCCCAAATGAGGCCGTGCACTTCGTTGGACCAGACGAGAACGGCCGTGATCAACGGCCCGACCAATAATAATTTCATGTTGCGGGACTTTTGCTCAAACCAATTGTCCCAACCTGTATATTGCAAGGAAAGATATAACCAGGCGGCGGGCGTGAAAGCAATCCCTATATATTGGACTTTGGCCCAAAACAGCTTGGCCGATAAAGTAACGCTGGCTAATTCAAACCCATAGCCCCAAGACCAAATAGCGATTAGGGTCATGAGGATGGTGAAGGTTTTTGCCCCAGCCGTAGCCCAGTGACGGAGACTGTACAAAGCCAAAACCAGGGAAATTCCCCCAGATAAAAACAGTAGCAGTGTGTATGGCGTATATTGCCAATAATCCATTGTGAGTTCCTATAAAAGAGCCGCTTTTACTTGTTCGTAATGGGTTTGCAGCTGCGTTAATTTGGCGGCGGCTCCCGAAAGCGTTTCATCGCGGCCAATAAACTCCATTTCGCGGAACAATTCAGACAGAGTGGTCATGCCGAGGCTGGCGCTGCTGCCTTTTAATGTGTGCGCGCTGCGGTTTAATTGTTCGGCGTTGGTTGTGGCGACCGCAGAGCTGATTTTTTCCAATAATAAGTCGGCGTCTTCAAAGAACATGGGAAGCAGTTCAGCTAATAAGGACTCGCTTTCCATTCCCAATGTTCTTTTAACGGCCGCTTTGTCAATGGGCCATGTGTCGGTGATCTCAGGCAGGATAAGTTCGGGTTCAGGCTCTGTTTCTGGTAAGAAGGGAGGTGGTTCAGGCAAGACGGCCGTCTCCGCAGTCGAGTCAATCTCGGTAACTTCCTTAGGAGCGGGCGTCGAGGCGGCCCAAAGATTCGTGCCTTGCCGGGGCGGGCAGCGTTTCAACACCTCCACCAGCGTGTCAATGCGGATGGGCTTGCTCATGTAATCGTCCATCCCCTCAGCCAAATACCGCTCACGGTCGCCTTGCAGTGCATGGGCCGTCATAGCGACAATGCGCGGCCGTTTTTCTGGCGCCCAGTCCTTTTGGATTGCTAATGTTGTTTCGACGCCATCCATTTCCGGCATCTGAATATCCATAAAAATCACATCATACATTTGTCTTTGCAGCGCTTCCAACGCTTCCAAACCATTGCCGGCCACATCGGCTCGATAGCCCAGCCGTTCTAGAATGCGTAAAGCAACCTTTTGATTTACGGCGTTGTCTTCGGCCAAGAGAATGCGCAGCGGGTGGCGGATGCCCAATTCCTTGTCAAACTTGCCTGGTTTAAGCGGCTTTGATTGCCCCGGTTGGTCATGGAGGGCGTTGACCAGCGTATTGTATAACTGCGCCGGTTTAATCGGTTTCGCCATGATGTCCGAAAAGAGGCCCGAATTGCGGATATCGCTGCGGGTTCCCATTGAGGTGAGCAAGACGAGGGGCAGCGTCTTATGAGATTGCTCGTCGCGGATTCTTGCGGCTAAAGTTTGGCCGTTCATGCCTGGCATTTGCATGTCTATAATTGCCAGATCGAAATTTTGTTGTTGGCGAAGGGCTGCCAATGCTTCTTCACCTGAAGCAGCAATAACGGGGTGAATTGCCCAGGATTGCGTTAGTTTGGACAGAATCGTTCGATTGGTGTCATTATCGCCCACAATGAGCAGCCGTTTTCCCTTTAATGATTGACGATCCTGATGAGGGTTGGCTGTAGGCTGGTCGGTTACGGGGTCGGCGGTAATGGTGAAATGGAAGATTGATCCTTGCCCTACGCTGCTTTCTACCCATATTTTCCCGCCCATTAATTCAACCAGGTTTTTGCTGATGACCAATCCCAACCCTGTGCCGCCATATTGCCGCGTTGTCGAGGCGTCTACCTGGCTGAAGGATTGGAAAAGCCGGTTCATCCGTTCGGGGGGGATGCCAATACCTGTATCTTTGACAGCGAGGTGAATTTCGAGACGGCCGTTTTCCAGTGAACGATAATCGCCGGTTACGATAACTTCTCCTTCAGCGGTAAATTTAACCGCATTGCCTAATAAATTAACTAAAACCTGGCGTAAGCGAGTAACGTCGCCAATGATAGCTGAAGGGACATTTTCTTCAATATAATAGGCTAATTCTAGCCCTTTGTGAGTCGCTCTGGGGGCAATCAGATCGAGCGCTTCTTCAATACAAGAATGCAAAGTGAAAGGGTGTTCTTCCAACTCTAATTTGCCAGCTTCAATTTTCGAGAAATCAAGAATATCGTTGATGACTCCTAGAAGCGCATCGCTGCTGCTGCGCGCCGTTTCCACAAATTCCCGTTGTTCCGACGATAGCTCGGTGTCTAAGAGCAACCCGGTCATCCCGATTACGGCGTTTAACGGCGTGCGAATTTCATGGCTCATGTTGGCCAGAAATTCGGACTTGGCTTCATTAGCGGCTTCGGCGGCTTCTTTGGCTCGATGCGTAGCCATCTCAGACAATCTTTGTTCGGTGATGTCGCGTACCAAGATGATGAGCTGCTCGTCTTGAAACGGCGTAATCCGCGCTTCGAAATGTTTTTGTGCGCCGCTGACCAATAAATCATAACGGACGCTGGATAGTTCACCGGTCGTTAGCGCGCGCTGAAAAGCCGGGAGTAGTTTTTGTCCCACTTCCGGCGGCAGGACATCTTGCATTCGTTTTCCTAAAAACAGATCGGGGGAGGTGTATAAATCGTCAACTTTGCTGGTTTTGTATTCCAGGATTGTTCCGTCGTTGGATAAACGGAAAAACAAGTCGGGCAAAGCCTGGAAAATAGCTTCCAATTCTGATGTTTTGTGGCGCAGTTGAGTTTCTGCCTGGCGTTGTTCGGCGATGCGTTGTTCTAGTTCAGTTGTGTGGAGACGCAGCTCTTCGACCAGACGAACATTTTCTAATGCTAATGCGGCGTGTTCGGCAAAGACCTGAACGAGGCGTTGGGCGCGGTCGTCAAAGCCGTCTTTTACGGGGCTTTGCAAGTCTAGAGCGCCGATGACCTGGTTGCCAACGCGGAGCGGGACGACTAATTCGGATAAGGTGTTTTGATCGCCTTGTAGATAACGCGGATCGATGCGGACATCTGGGGTGTAAATCGGTTTGCCGCTGCGGATGGCGGCGGCGATTAGGCCGGGGCCGTTTAATTGCAGGGTTTGGGCCACATCATGGGCGTATGAGCCGACGCGCGCGACTTCGACGGGTTTGACGAGCGCGCTTGTTTGTTGCAGTTCTTCTGTGCTGGCCTCGACGAGCGTGGGTTTGTTGAGCAGGATAACGCCGCAGTCGGCGAAGTTGAGTTCTTCTGTGATGGTGACGGCCGTTTGCTCGGCCAGACTGTGCGAATCGGTGAGGTTAAAGAGGGAGGTTGACGCGCGGTACAATGTCGCCAGTTCAGCCGCCCTCTGAGCCAGCTCTTCTTCCGTCCGTTGGCGGGTTAAGGCGCTGACGAAAATCTCGCCCACAATTTTAAGCAAGGCGAGGCTCTGATCGGACCATGTTTTCTGTTCGCGTACCGAGTCGAATCCCAAAAACCCCATCAATTTGTGATTGAAAGTTAAGGGAGCGCCAACCAAAGATTGAATCTCTTGAGACTGAAGCAACCGTTTTTCGGCTTCGGCTTCTGGGGGTAGCTTGGCTACGTGGGGAATGTGGATGTTTTCCAGGCGATTGAGTTGGGCCATCCACCAGGGCAGCGAATCTACAGGTACGTTTTGCAGATTGTCGATTTCTGGCTGAATGCCCTCGTTGCACCATTCGTGCGTGTTGCTCATGACACGGCCGTCTTCCGACAAAAGAAAAACATAGCTCCTGTCCACTTGAGAAAATTGGCCGATTTGAGCCAGAGCGTGGTTGATGCTGTCATTGACAGCATCGGGCGATAAGTTGATGAAATGTGTAGAAATAGAGGTAATGAGTTCCTCAAACTCCACCCGAGATTGTAAGTCCGCCTCAACATGCTTGCGCGCTTCCAGTTCGCGCTGTGCCTTTTTGTACAACTGCGCGTTGGCTAACGCTTGCCCCGCCGCCGCTGCCGCATTTTGGGCCAGCCGCGCCTCGTCGGGAGTAAAGTCCCGTTTTTGGGTTGAATTCAGGCTCAACGTGCCGATTACCTCGTTTTCCATGATTAACGGAACGATGAGCAGCGAGACAGTTTTGTTTTTCTGGGCTAACTTTTGTAAAAATTTCCCCTGGCGCGGATCCGTCTGCGCTTCAGGCACAACGATTGGCTTGTGGTGTTTAAGCACATATTGGGTAATTAGATTATTCGCCAGCGGAATGACGGCGCCAATGATGGGGTTACGTCCACTTGCATAGTATGCGGCCGTTATCGTCAATTGCGACCTTGTCTCGTCCAAAAGCGCGATGGCCGCCTGCGGCAGATCGAAGGCTTGGGCCAATTCGCGGCAAATGGTTTCCAAGATAGTGTTTGGTTCTAAAGCCGAGGTAATGGCGGCAATAATTCGGTTGAGGAGCAGTGATTCCCGTAGATGACGTTGTCGGTCTTTCTTGATTTTATAACTTTCGGTAATATCGCGGGCAATGGCAATGTAGAGGCGGCGCCGCCCGACGTGCATTTCGCTTACCGCCAGATCCATTGGGAAAATAGTTTTATCCTTACGCTGCCCACTAATTTCATTCCGTATATTAGCGATTTTTGCTTGGTCGGTGTGCATCTGGAGGTGGAAAGAATCCCCTTCGAGCGTTTTATTTGATGTGGGCAGCAGCGCTTCAAAGCTTTGTCCAATTAGTTCATTGGCTGTATAGCCAAAGATGCGTTCGGCGGTGGGGTTGAAGCTTTGAATAATGCCTTTTTCGTCAGATGTGATAATGCCATCCGGCAAATTATCGAATAATGATTTGAGGCGGTCGCGTTCCGCTTTTATTTGGGTCGCAGTTGTACGCTGTAAGTTTTCGTATAGCTCTTGCATTTCCCGAGATGAGACATCGAGGGATTGTTGCAATAAAGCGCGCTCCTGGTCGGCATGTGTATAGGCGCGATCAACGGCCGTTAATAATTCCGCCCATTGTTCTGGGGAAGGTGGGGTTGATGCGTTGATTTTGAGTTGATTGAGCTGCCGATTGAGCGTGCGATGACGCATAGTGACATCTCCTTCAGTCAGACTGCGGCATACGGCAAACTATATATATCGACCAAGCGCTTGTTTCACCTGCTCATATTCTGCCGCGGCATGCGCTAAACGGGTCATCGCGTTATCCAATTGGTTATCGCGGCCCATATTTTCGATAGCCTGACAATGCGCAGCCAGCGCTTTGATACCCATGCTGGCACAGCTCCCTTTGAACGTGTGCGCTAACTCTTTTACCTTAGGCGCATCGCCAGCCGTAATGGCCTGACGTAAACCGGCCAACATAGGCGGCGCATCTTCCAAAAGCATGGGGACTAAATCGGAGAGCAAATCTTCGGCCATATCGCCCATTGTCTCTTGCAGTTCAGCCAACATTGTGGTAACGATTTCATCTGGCGTTGAGGTGTGAAATGATACGTTTTGCAGATTATCCATCATGTCAATCCTTTCTAGTTAGAAGTTGAGAAATGAGCTTTTCTTGCGCTGTTTGTTGCCAAAAAGCTGTAAACGATCGTTGACGCGATGCCAGGCGGCGCTGGGCGCGGCAGGTGGGATACCCTGATGCGCTTCTTTGCTTAGGCGGAAAGAAAAATCTTCAATTAAGGCCGAGACTGGGTCATCAGGGTGACTGTGAAGCAAAGGCACGCCGCGATTAATAGCGCCGACAAACCGCGTTGGGGCGAAGGGCAGCGCCAACGTAACTGGGTGGTTCAGCGCCGATTCGATCTTTTTACTGGCCAGCCCGCCGTGTTCAAATGTCCAGTTTAAGACGAGCTTGATCTTGTCGGAGTCGTAGCCAAGTTTGTTATAGGTATCGAGGGCGACGGCCGCGGCGCGGACAGAAGCCATTTCTGGAGCCAGCATAAGGAGGACAACGTCGGCCGCGTCTAAAACATCCAAAGCGACTTCGCCAAAATCATGGGACAAGTCGGCGATCATATATTCAAAACGGGGGCGTAAGGTAGCGATGGCCTTGCTCAAAACAGCGCTGTTTAACGCTTCGGCGCTGGTTGGGTTTTGCGGGGCGGCGATAAACTGTAAGCGACTGTCGTGCAGCCCCATGATATTCTTGAGAAGGTCAATATCCAGTTCGTTTTCATCGACATGGGCTAAATCTGCCCATGTTCGTTTTAGCGGCGCGTTCAACATCAGGGACACTTGCCCGGACGACAGCGCCAAATCCATTAGCAGCGTGGGACTTTGCCACAGTGAAACCAAACTGACAGCTAGATTAACAGCCATGCTGGAACACCCGATGCCGCCCCGTAAACTGTGTACAGCAATCAAACGGGCATCTTCGCTGGTTTTAGGTGTTCCGGTATCTTTAACTGTCTTTAGGGCTTCGGCGCGTCTTAGCAGCGCCGTAAGCCGCGCCGCCAACTCTGCCGCCTCGAATGGCTTGCTTAAATAATCATCGGCGCCAGCTTCAAACGCGCCGACACGGTCTTCTAAATCAGATTCGCTGGTGAGGACGAGGATAGGCAAATGGGCGAACCCTGGCTCGCGGCGCAGCCGTCGCGTCACTTCAAATCCGTCAATACCGGGCATCATTTTGTCGGTAACTACGGCATCTGGTCGCTGCGCTTTTACCAATTTAAGCCCTTCCAGACCGTCGCTGGCGGTAACAACTTCATACCCTAACGCAGTCAGACTTTTTTCGACAATGGTGCGAATGATTCTGTCGTCGTCTATGACTAGAACCCGGGGCATAATTTTCCTCCTCGGAGATTATAAGATTTAGACGCATAAGCAATTGACGCGTTTTTTTCGCTTGTAAATCGGCGTCTAGGTGAAAACGGGAAAGTAATTTGAATTAGGAAAACAATGGTTCTCCCGTTTTCCCTGAGTAAATCACAAAGAATTAGCGTGTTTTTTATCAAAATGCTTTTTGTGGTTTACCTAATTATCAATAAATGTTCGCGTTTGCTAAAGCGTGTATTTAGGCGGTTTGTTTTTTGTCGATTGCGGCGTCAGCATGAACCCAGTTGCAAACAGTTTGAATGCCGACGTTAAGTTTTCTGCTAACGCCGCGATAGCTTAATCCTTCTTGATATAGTTTAACCGCCATTTGACGGATTTCCATTGGATAGCCATTGGGGTTAGGATGGGGGGTATAAATGCGAAGGCATTGTTTGCATAGATAACGTTGGCTTCCAGATGGATTTAATCCTGATTTCACTTGTTTCTCTTTCGAGTTGCAATACGGGCATATATTCATGTCCATATTGTAAAATTCGTTTTGAGTTTAGACACTCCTGCTAAAGTACCAATATCTGCTAAAAAATCGTTTTTGGGGGCTGACATTGGTACTAGGTTTACGATGGATTGGGCAGGCTGGGTTGGAAAAGAGGCGGGATTTAGGGACGGCGGTTATTCTGGAACGGCAACCAGAATGGATTGGGCGATGGTTTGGCCGATGATTGTTGCCTGGCCGTCGACTTCTATGGTTAGGGGGCCGTCGAAAGGGGCGATGTTTAGGATGGTTACGGCCGTTCCCGGCGTTAACCCCAACGAAGCCAAATAGCGCAGCATATCGCTGTTTTCATCATCGAGAATACGAGCGATTTCTGTCGCTTTCCCAATTCCCAGTGAGGCCAGCGTTTTGGTGCGTGTGGCGGTCATCGCGCCATCTTTATCGGGGATGGGGTCGCCATGTGGGTCTACTGTGGGATGGCCTAAGGCGGCCGCAATCCGCTCTTCCAACTTCTCGCTAATGACGTGTTCCAATATATCGGCTTGTTCATGGACTTCGTCCCAACCAAAACCGAGGGCTTCAATGAGGTAAAGCTCCAACAATCGGTGATGACGAATGACTTCTAGCGCGATATTTTCGCCTGATTTGGTTAAGGTGACGCCATAATGTTTTTCATAATTAACCAGGTTAAGTTTGGCTAGCCGTTGCAGCATACTGGTTGCTGAGCCAGGCTTGACCTGGCGCGCTTCAGCGATGCGCGATGTGGTGACCGGCGCTTCAATTTCGGCTAATCCATAGATTGTTTTTAGATAATCTTCTATGGCTTGGTGATTTAATCCATTTTGCTGTTTGGATGAACCTTTTTCCAGCGCTTCAATACGAGGCATGTACACCATCCTTTTCTGGTACAAACCAGGCGGAAAGGTTCGCTAGTTTGCTACTGAAACGCTAACATAACCGTATGGGCTTGTCAATAAGCGACCGTTAGGCCGTAAGGCCGTAAAGCGGGCGCTTTGGTATACTGGCGGCAGCGGGCAGCTGCCGGCGCGGTAGTTTTATGGTAGGGAGATAGCTTGATGAGACAAATTTGGATTAGTAAAGCGGGAGAGCCAGAGACGTTGCGCATTCAGGAAGCGCCTGATCCGATGCCGCGTATTGGCGAAGTTCGGATTCGGGTTGAGGCTTCCGGCGTCAACTTTGCCGATATTTTGGGGCGGATGGGTATTTATCCCGACGCGCCCAAGATTCCCTATGTGCCGGGTTATGAGGTGGCGGGCGTCGTCGATGCGGTGGGACAGGGCGCGCCTGATTTTCGTGAAGGGGATAAGGTTTTTGCGGCGACGCGATTTGGCGGGTATAGCGATGTGGTGTGCGTGCCTTACAAGCAGGTTTATAAACGATTGGATTGGATGACGGCCGTTGACGCAGCCTCATTGCCCGTTAATTACATCACCGCCTACATGATGCTCATCGTCATGGGGTCGCTTCGTCCCGGCGATAAAGTGTTAATTCATGGGGTTGGCGGTGGCGTAGGGTTGGCCGCGCTGGATATTTGCAACATTGTTGGCGTGGAAACATACGGCACAGCTTCCCCGGAAAAACATGCTTTTCTTTCGCAGCGGGGCCTGCAATATCCCATTGATTATCGTAACAAGGATTACGAGCGTGTTATTCAGGATTTAACCGGCCGCAAAGGCGTACAGCTAATTTTAGACCCAGCCGGGGGCAAGCATTGGCCCAAAAATTACCGACTGCTTTCTCCATCAGGGCGGTTGATTTATTTTGGGGTCAGCAGTATGGCCTTGGGTAAGCGGCGTTCGTTGTTGGACACGCTCAGAATGCTGGTTTGGCTGCCATTTTATACGCCGTTTAAGTTGATGAATGATAACAAGGCCGTGATGGGCGTAAATTTAGGCCATTTATGGGAGCAGACGGGTATGCTGCGGGACTGGATGGGACAGATTATTGCCTGGTATGATGAAGCGTTGTTCCGCCCCCATGTGGATACGGCGTTTCCATTTGCGCAGGCGGCCGAGGCCCACCATTATATTCAAGATAGGAGGAATACGGGCAAGGTGCTGCTGCTTCCGAAGGGGGAAGGATCAGGGAGTCAGGAGCGGGGAGTAAGGGGATGATGACCATACCCTTACTCCCTATTTCATACGCCTAGATTTCTTGTCGCCGGCGGCGTTCCAACGCGATGCCAATGAGCATGAACGACGCGCCAATGAAAGCGGCGATCACGGTTGTCAGGCTGGCGTAATTGGCGCCGGATTCGGGTAAGACGACGACTGCGCTGGCAGTATCTGAATTGGAGCTTGTGGTTTCGGCGTTGGCTTTTTGAACACAGAAATTCACGCCGGTGACAGCGCGGTTGTCATCGGATAGTGGGGCGAAGAGCGGGTTTTCGGAGGTGACGACCCAATCGGCGTTGGGTTTGGCGGTGATTTGCCAATAGCTTTGCCCGGCTGCGTATAAGCCGAATATACCTTCTGGGCCAGAGTAGAGGGTAACGGCCGTATCCTCATCGCTGCTAACAAACACAATATCTACGCCCTCAACCGGGCCCTCGCCTTCTACGCCCGTATTGACACAGAGGCCATCGCCGTCTATATCCTCGTATACGACGCCCTGGATTGTTCCTCGTAAATCAGGGTCTTGCGCCTGGGCGGCGCCAACGACGAGCGCCAACATAATAACAAGTAAAAGGGTGATGGATAATGTTTTCTTCATGGTCTAACCTCCATTATATTTTAGGGACAATTGTCGCCTTTAATGTTGAAATTTAAGCATCTGTATCTTGGACAGGTTTAGCTACAATGACCAGACGATGCGAATTATCGGTGTAAGGGTAACAAGTGACTAGCGTTATCCGTTCATCGTCGGTGGGGGCAATCCATTGGGCATTCTCCACGCGAACTGATAATGGTTGGCCACGCTCGGCCAAAATTTCTTTGGTTGTGACTTGATAAACAAAACGCTCCTGGTTGTCATATAAAATGATTTCATCCCCTTCATTCAGATCAACCAAATCGCGGAACACCTCGCCATTAATGTTATGATGGCCGTTTAAGACTGTGTTTCCCGGTTGACCTAGCCGAGCGCTGTTGTCATGCCAACCGACTTCATATCCATCGGGCACAAGCCATTGATAGTAAGTTTGGTCGCCGTTGATGACTTGTTTCAGACCGATTCCGTTAACAGGAGCGTCTAATTCGATTTGGGGGATGACGATTCGCACTGGTTCGCCGGCGGTTGACTGGCGTTGGGCCGCTTCTTCGACAGAGACGAAATAATCTGGCATATCTCCATCTTGTATGGGTGTTTCGGGCATTAGCGCGGGCAAATTGGCTGGGGTGGGGGCGACGGCAGGCGCAAGGGGGGTAGGGAGGGTAGTAACGGCCGTTTTTGGCAAAAATCTGCGCGCCAATTCATGCAAAGGCTGGGGCATCATGCTGGGCCTGATGACCCAAACCGCCAGAACAGCGCCTAAAATGATGAATCCCATCACCAGAAAAACGATGCCCAATGGCACCTTTTTTTCGTCAGATTCTTGCATTGACTGAGCAGACATAACGCAAGTATAAACGACAATTGCGTTTATGTAAACAGTTGGGCTGATGGCAGGAACTCTTGCTGT
This sequence comes from Anaerolineae bacterium, assembly GCA_024762695.1. Classification (GTDB taxonomy): domain Bacteria; phylum Chloroflexota; class Anaerolineae; order Promineifilales; family Promineifilaceae; genus JACKCC01. The sequence continues at coordinate 3,189 of JANTGY010000019.1, read as the reverse complement.
TCATCGCCAGGTCTTCTCTTATTCCCATGCGGTTCGCGTTAGCTCCGGCAAGACCTGGCCCGAAGGCCCAGAGAGGACGAAATCCATGTAGCGAGAAATTGGGGTGGCTTGTGGATTGATTTCGACAGTGGGGGTACGGCGCTGCGCGGCTTCCAACGGCAGCGAGGCAGCGGGCTGAACGATGGCTGACGTACCAACGGCTAAAAATAGATCGCAATTTTGAGCGGCGGAGATAGCGGCGCTCAAGGCGTCATAAGCCAGCCCTTCGCCAAACCAAACCACGTCGGGCCGCAGCAGGCTGTCACACTGTGGGCAGCGCGGCGGGACTTCGTCTGTTGCCGCCCATGACGTGACGATATGACCCTGATCGAAGCATTTGGTGCGGATTATGCTGCCATGCAGTTCGATGATGTTGCGGCTGCCGGCGCGTTGGTGCAAGCCGTCTACATTTTGGGTGATGAGCGTCAATTGGGGGACTGTTTCTTCCATTTTTACTAGAGCCAGATGCCCGGGATTGGGCTGGGCCTTAGCGACCAGTTCGCGCCGCCATTCATACCATTCCCACACCAGGCGCGGATTTCGTTGGAAGGCTTGCGGCGTAGCTAGTTCTTGCGGATCATACTGCGCCCAGAGGCCGGTTTGGGCCTCGCGGAAGGTGGGTACGCCGCTTTCGGCGGAGACGCCGGCCCCGGTAAGGACGACGATGTGTTTGGCGTTACGGGCTATTTCGATGAGGTCTGGAGGGATGGATACGACTGAATTTGCCATAATCATTCCTTGTACACTTGGTTCGTAGTCAGGTACGTAGTCTGCGGAGTACCGTCTTCATCAGAACGCCACTCCGCGGACTGCGTGGCTAACTACGAGCGGATGCGTTTGCAATTGGTTCGTAGTCAGGTACGTAGTCTGCGGAGTACCGTTTTCGTCAGAACGCCACTCCGGGGACTACGTGGCTAAGAACGAGCGAATGCGTTTGCAATTGGTTCGTAGTCAGGTACGTAGTCTGCGGAGTACCGTCTTCATCAGAACGCCACTCCGCAAACTACGTGGCTAACTACGAGCGGATGTGTTTGCAATTGGTTCGTAGTCAGGTACGCAGTCTGCAGAGTACCGTCTTCATCAGAACGCCACTCCGCGGACTACGCGGCTAACTACGAGCGGATGCATTTATAAATTCAAGAACGCGCGCGCCAATAAAAAATAAATCAAGAGCGCCGAGGCATCTACAATCGTCGTAATCATGGGGCCGCTGATGACGGTGGGGTCGATGTTGAAGTGATGGGCAACGACGGGGACGATGGAGGCGATGGTGACGGCCCAGGCGACAACGAGCGGCAGGGTGGCGGCTACAACCCAGGCTACACGTAAGTCGCCGGTAATCAGGGCGACTACGCCAAAACCGCATAAGCCCATCACAAGGCCAAGAGCCAGGGCAACTGAAATTTCTCGCCGCCAGGCGCGCCATAAGTTTGACAACTGCACCTCGTCGAGGGTGATGGCGCGAATGATGGTGGCGACGGTTTGCGATCCGGCATTGCCACCGGTGCCGGTAACGAGAGGCATGAAGAAGCCGAGGGCGACAACGGCCGTTAACGAGGCCTCAAACGATTGCACCACTTTAGCTGTCATAATAGCGGCCACGAACAAGAGCATCAGCCAGCCAACGCGCTTAGTGAAAATTTGAATGATCGAGGCGGCAAAGTAAGGTTGATCAAGCGGCTCCGAACCGCCCAAGCGCTGGATATCTTCGGTGACCTCTTCCTCTATGATGTCCAGCACATCATCAACGGTGACAATGCCCAAGAGACGGCCGTCTCCATCCACCACCGGCATAGCAAAATAATCGTACCGGGCCACCATCTCGGCCAACTCTTCCTGGTCGGCCGTGACGGGTACGGAGACAATGTCGCTAGTCATAATCTCGTCAATTGTCTGTTCTGGTTGGGCCAATACCAACTTTCGCAGCGGCGTTACGCCAATGAGTTTGTCGTCTCGGTCAACGACATAGAGGTATTGCAGGGTCTCCGGTTCTTCCAGCGAATGGAGAAAATTGAAGGTTTCTTCAACTGTCCAATTGCGACGCAGGGCGACGATATCCGTAGTCATCAAACGCCCGGCTGTTTCCTCTTGATGAGCAAGCAGTTCGCGGACATCTTCCGCCTCGTCTGGCTCCATCAATTTCAGCAAGCGATCGGAGACAGGTTCGGGCAAATCCTCCAGGAATTCAGCCGCATCGTCCATCGGCAGCTCATCCAGGAGGTCGGCCAAATGTTCGTCGTCTACTTTTTCGACGAGTTCCTGGCGAATCAGACTGCCGGTTTCATCAAGCACTTCGCTGGCCGCTTCTACATCGAGTAAACTGAAGAGGGCAACGGCCGTATCGCCCGGAAGCTGATCCATCAAATTGGCGATATCGGCAGGGTGGATGTCAGATAACAAGGCGCGTAGTTGGGGAAGACGGCCGTGTTCAACTAGCGCTTCAATTTCTTCAATTGTGGGCAGATCAATGTAATTTTCGTCCATATTACCCTCTTTGGAGGCGCAGCGATAAGGAGATTAAGGGATTTCATGTCGTGACAATCCTTAAAGCTCCCATTCTGGAATCTATTTTCCGATTATAACGGAATAAGTTGAAATGATGCAGGGGGGAAAGAGTAATTACGATCCTATTTAAAGAAACGTGTGTGTTCCAGGAAATTTGCACACTGGCAAATGCCGCCTCTGGTTATGCAAAATAGTTTGATGCGCGCCATGAAAACGAGGTGTATATCATGAAAAACGACCAAATACAACATCCCCAAGCTGAGTAAACCTCAAAAAGTATTTTGATAAAAATGCGCTAAATCTTTGTGGTTTACGCAGGGAAAATGGGAGAACCAATGTTTTCCTAATTCAATAGTTACTAAAAAAAGCTGCCGCATCAAGCGGCAGCTTTTTCTCTTATTGGGTGATGAACTCAATCAGTTCAATGGGGAATCATGTAAAATAGTGGTGGCGTTTAATGATGTTCGCCGCCCTTGGGATCGTAGAAGGGGAGGAAACGGGCGGCTAAACTAAAGCCCATCAACCAGTAAGAAACAACGCCAATCCCGACGGCAATTTCCTGCCAGGTCGGCGCGTAAAAACTTTTAACAACTTCCGGCGTAAACGGATCGTAAGTGATGCGGGCGATCAAGCCGGAGAAATTAT
>JANTGY010000018.1 GCA_024762695.1 Anaerolineae bacterium | reverse complement strand
ATGGGACACGGATTAACACGGATGAACACAGATAAGAGATGTGTCCCGTTTTCGTTCATTTGATGGCGCCGCGCAGCGGCGTGGTGTCTCCTCTGTGTAACGCTGCGTCCCTATTTTTATTTCCAATAATGTCTAATCTAAGGCCTATTTCTTTATGCCAGTCCCAAGGTTGTGATAATTTTTACAAGTCGCTTACGACCGTAAGAAAACTCTTAAGAAATGCCCGGTATATTTACTGCTAGGAGCTTAGTACTGGTATTTTTAGAGGTAGAAATCGCTTCCTAAGCCCCCAAATCAATACAAACAGGCCTTGCTTGTTTAATTTACGAGAGGGAAAACGGTAGTTTTATCGTTCGTTGTGCGCTGCCTTGTCAAGAGGAGGAAAAAAGATGAACGCAGAATCATATATCAAGTTTTAATCGGTTCATAGCGTAGTGCGCGGCAGACTTTTGAAGTTTTTCATAATGCGCTTCGTTTCAGAAATCGAAACTTCAGAAGTCTACATACCTTCACTTATTTCATTCATTACATCATTCAAACATTCAAAATACATCGAACAATCATAGGAAAGAAAATGAGAACTCAACATCGATCGCAATATAGACGATTTTTTATTGTATTAATTTTACTATTCGTTACATTTGGCATTTTTAGCCTTCAATTAGACAATCCCGAAAACACCGCCTTTGGCCTCCAAACTGAAGTCGGCTCCATCACCATTGTTAATGCCACGGTTCCGGCAGGCGGGACGGGCTTCTTCTATTTTGGCAGCCTGGGTAGTTTCACTCTTGATGATGGTCAAAGCCATCAGGCGACGAACGTAGTCCCCGGCAATTATGACGTTTATCAAGACATTCCCGCTGGTTGGCAGTTAGACATTAGCTGCGTCGGCGGCAGCAGTACGCCGTTAGGAACGGGCGCTGTTACCATTCATCTAGGCGCTGGCGAAGATATTGTTTGTACCTTCACCAACACCGATGTGGCTGGCTCAATTACCATTGTTAATGCTACCAATCCGCCAGGGGCGACTGGGTTCGGTTTCTGGGGCGATATTGGCAGTTTTATGCTTGACGACGGTCAAAGTTACCAAGAACTCAACCTGATGCCGGGCGATTACAACATTTTCGAGACTGTACCTTTTAGCTGGCAGCTCGGCGTAAGCTGCACTGGCGGCGACTTTACTCCTCTCGGCAATGAAGCGGTCACCGTTCATTTGGACGCTAGCGAAGATATTGTTTGTACCTTCACCAACACCAATGTCGGCGGTTCCATCACTGTTGTGAATGCCACAGACCCGGCGGGCGGGACTGGCTTCTTCTACTTCGGCGATCTGGGCAGCTTCACATTGGACGATGGTCAGAGCCAGGCTTCAAATGACATGATGCCCGGCGATTATGCTGTGTTCCAGGACGTGCCCACTGGCTGGGAATTAAGCGTTAGCTGCACCGGCGGCGATTTTACCCCGGTTGGCAACAGCGTTACTGTCCACCTGGACGCGGGCGAGAATATTGTTTGTACGTTTACCAACACTTATGTTGGCGGTTCCATCACGCTGGTGAACGCCACAAATCCGGCTGGGGCAACGGGCTTCTTCTATTTCGGCGACCTGGGCAACGTCACGTTGGATGACGGCCAGAGCTTCACCGAAACTGATTTGCTGCCCGGCGATTACACGGTCTTCCAGGACGTGCCCGTTGGTTGGCAGTTGAACATTAGTTGTGTGGGCGGTGGGTTTACGGCCGTTGACAACAGCGTCACCGTTCATTTAGGCTCCAGAGAAGACATCGTTTGCACCTTCAGCAACACCTACATCGGCGGCTCCGTTACCGTCGTTAACGCAACAAACCCGGCAGGCGCGACTGACTTCTTCTACTTCGGCGCTTTTGGCGACCATCTTCTTGATGACGGCCAAAGCTTCACCGAAACCGATTTGATGCCCGGCGATTACGCCATCTTCCAAGATGTGCCGACGGGTTGGATTGTAGATATTAGCTGTACGGGCGGCGATTTTACGGCCGTTGACAACAGCGTCACTATCCATCTAGACGTTAACGAAGACATCGCTTGCACCTTTAGCAATACCTATGTTGGCGGTTCCGTGACCATTCTCAATGCCACCGACCCGGCCGGCGCGACTGACTTCTTCTACTTCGGCGATTTTGGCGAACATTTCCTCGATGACGGCCAAAGCTTCACCGAGGCTGACATGATGCCTGGCGATTACACCGTATTTCAGGATGTGCCGGCGGGTTGGATTGTGGAAATTAGCTGTACCGGCGGTGATTTTACGGCCGTTGACAACAGCGTCACCGTCCATTTAGATGCCAACGAAGACATCGTTTGTACCTTCGCCAATACCGACGTGGCCGGCTCCATCACCATCGTAAACGCCACAGACCCGGCAGGCGGGACGGGCTTCTTCTACTTTGGCAGCTTGGGCGAATTCACCCTCGACGACGGCCAAAGCTACCCCGAACCCAGCTTAATGCCCGGCGACTACACCGTATTCCAGGATGTGCCGCTTGATTGGACATTGGACATCGCCTGTGTTGGCGGCGCCGCCGATGTTGTCAACAACAGCGTCGCCATCCATTTGGGCGCGAACGAGGAGATTGTTTGTACCTTCACCAACACCGATAATAGCGTTGTTGTTAATGAGCCGCCCGTCATCGTCTTCTTCGATGATTTTGAAAGCGACCAGGGTTGGACCAGTAATCCCAATGGCTCCGACACAGCGACGACCGGTCAGTGGTTGCGCGGCAACCCCTCCACCACCTATTACTACGGCGTAAAACAGCGCGGCACCACCGTGAGCGGGCGTTATAATCTCGTTACTGGCCCCGCAGCGGGCTGGTCGGTTGGCTCCTACGATGTTGACAATGGCGAGACATCCGTCCGCTCCCCCAACATCGCCTTGCCGCAGAGAGACAGCATCACCCTCTCGTTCTACTACTACATGGCCCATACCCGCAACTCCTCCAGCGACGATTATCTTCGTGTGAAGGTGGTTGGCGCCACGACGGGAACGCTCTTGGAAGAGTTGGGCGCAGCCAATGATGACGACGCCGTTTGGGAAAGTTTTAGCGTTGATTTGAGCGCTTATGCCGGACAGACTGTTTACTTGCTCATTGAAGCGGCAGATGCGGCCGGCGGCAGCATTGTGGAAGCGGCGATTGACGATGTGATGATTGTCGCCAGCGACGCTGCCTTGACCTCGGTCTTCTTCGATGATTTCAGCGCTGACCAGGGTTGGACAAGCAATCCCAACGGCTCCGACACAGCGACGACCGGCCAATGGGAACGCGGCAATCCCCGCTCGACCAGCTACTACGGCCCCAAGCAGTTGGGCACAACAATTAGCGGCTATAACAACCTCGTTACCGGCGCAGCGTCGGGACGCTCGGTTGGTTCCTATGATGTAGACAACGGCGAAACGTCCATTCGTTCGGCCGATATTGTATTGCCCGACAGCGGCTACATCTCGCTCTCGTTTTACTACTACATGGCCCACACCAGCAATTCTTCAGCGGATGATTATTTCCGAGTGAAGGTAGTTGGCGAGACGACGGAACTGGTCTTGGAAGAACTAGGCGCGGCGAATGATGACGATGCGGTTTGGGAAAGCTTTAGCGCTGACCTCACCAACTTTGCCGGACAAACGGTTTATCTGTTGATTGAAACGTCTGATGCGGCTGCCGGCAGTATTGTGGAAGCGGCGATTGACGATGTTTCGATTGTCGCCTTGCCGTAGATGAAAACAGCTAGATCGAACGCGCTCGTTTAAGCGCGAATTGGGGAGAAAAAGCCGCGGACAGAACATCGTCCGCGGCTTTTGGGTTTGGGGGTGTTTCATTTCAGTTGAGAAAACATCAAGAGGCTCTTGTCATTCCTGCGAAGGCAGGAATCCACCCCGGCAGGAGCATGGATTCCCGCCTTCGCGGAATGACAATTCAGGTAGTTTCAACTCATTTGAAACACGCCCTTTGGGTTTAGTGGGGCAGGATGCCGCCGCCAATGAATTCGCGCAGGACTGAGTCGGGAGGAACGGCCGTTTCATCAGTCACCGGAATCACCGCTTCAAGCATGGTCTTCACCCGAACCGCTCGCGTATAGGCATCCTCGCGCAGCGGATCGTCCTTGTACTCTTCCGCCCATTGGGAAAAGCTGTCAAACAGACGCGCCCGATACAAGGCTAATTCATAGGGCATCGCGCTGTTAATGATAAAATCGGCCGTGCTGTGATAGGGAATGATGTTGCGCATTTCGCTGGCGCGTACATAGTGCCAATGTTCCAGCGTTTGCTGCGGTTTGTAGGCCCGATGTGTCGCATCGCGCAGCATTCGCCGAATTAAACGCAAATCAGTCCAGCGGATATACCCATCCGGCCCTTTCATTTGTAACAGCGGTTCCAAATACAGCTTGAACTTCATCTCGTCGGCGATGCCCTCTGTCATTGGCGGGTACAGGCCATGCAAGCTGTCAATCAACAAAATCTCGTTGGCGGCCAATTGCATTGGCGTGCGGTCAAGGGCGCGCTTGCCTGTCTTAAAATCATAGAACGGGATGAGAACCTCTTCGCCGGCGCTTAACCGCTGCAAATGCTCGTTAATGAGCGCCAGGTCTAACGCTTGCGGCGTTTCAAAATCGTAATCGCCAAACTCATCTTTGGGGTGCATCTCCAGGTCAAAGAAGTAATTGTCCACGTTGAGGGTGACGAATTTTAGCCCTTCGCGCTGTAAACGCTGCTCGATTTTTACGGTTGTCGTCGTTTTGCCGGAGGAGGAGGGGCCGCTGACCATCACCATTTTTAATTTGTCGCGCCGCTTGACAATGAGAGAGGCGGCCGTATCCACGTTATCTTCATACGCCGCTTCGGATTCATGGACGATTTGGGGGAATTCGCCGTGGGCGATGCGTTCGTTGAGCCGCCAGACGGTATGCAAATCATGACGGGTGGCCCAATCCAGTACGTGCCAGATTTTGGCCCAGGGGATGTTGTCAGACGGCCGTGCCGCTTTGTCGGCGGCGGTGCGACGACTGCGATTGCGTTCGTCCCGGTACAGGATGTACGCTTTGGCGACGGCGGCGTGTCCGTTTTCGATCAGCGTCTTTTCAACTGCGTCTTGAATCTCTTCGATATGGGGTTTGTAGCCGTCGGGGCGATTGGCTTCCAATAGGGTAACGACTTGCTCTGTTAACCGCCGCGCCCGCTCGCGGTCGCGGCCGCCCACGGCGACGGCGGCCCGATAAATGGCGTTCATAATGCGGTCGGGGTTAAAGGGAACGGCCGTTCCGCTGCGTTTGATTACATGCGTAATGTGAGTCATTTTTTCGCCTCCTCATAGAAACCTTCAGTTGGGATACGTCCAGTGTATCGGATTAGACTGGCTTATGTCAAAGCAAACGTCGAATGGCCCGCTTTTCTTATTGGTTCGCTAACTTAATTTGACTACAATACAGTCAAAATAGCTTGCCATGTAGAAAGGGTTATTCATGACTCACATTTTAGTTATTGATGATGATCGAATTATTCGCCGCAGTTTGTCGGAATTGCTGCGGGTTGCCGGCGGTTATGAAGTCACGACGGCCGAGGATGGACAGGAAGGCGTAGAACTGGCGCAGGCCGATCCGCCCGATTTGATCATTTGCGATGTAGAGATGCCCAATTTAGACGGGTACGGCGTGGTGGAAGCGTTGCAGCAAGACGAGATTATGGCTACGATCCCGTTCATTTTTCTTACCGGTCGTCACGATCACGGTTCTGTCCGTCAGGGTATGACGCTGGGAGCGGATGATTATATTGCCAAGCCGTTTGTGGCTAAAGAGTTGTTGAAGGCGGTTGAGGCGCGTTTAAATAAATGGCAGCGGATTGAAGGGCATTATGAGCGGAAGCTGGAAAAGCTGCGCGACAATATCCTTCTGGCTGTGCCGCATGAACTACGAACGCCGTTGTCGCTCATCATTGGGTATGGCGACATTATGGCGCAGCGAGCGGAGTCGCTGCCGCCCGACCAAATTCGGGCGTTGGCGCAAACGATGACCGATGCCGGGCGGCGGCTGCATGATTTGGTTGAGAATTACATCATTTATGCTCAAATTGAGCTGCTGATGTCGCAGCCGGATCGCATCGCTAAGATGCGCCAGCTCCGCGAAGCGCGGCCTGACGAGATTGTTGCGGAGCTGGTTCAGGCGAAGCTGGCAAACGCTAATCGCTCGGTTGAGTTGGATTTATGCGCCGGGGATGCGGTTTTACCTATTTCTCGGAATAATCTGGAAAAAATACTGGGAGAATTGGTTGATAATGCGCTGAAGTTTTCGCCGCCGAATACGGCCGTTGCGCTGGCGACGGCCGTTGCGAAAGGAACCTTTACCGCTACGGTCGGCAACCAGGGCATTGGCATGAATCAGGAACAGATTAGCAGTATCGGGGCCTATATGCAGTTTGAACGCAAACTACAGGAGCAGCAAGGGTCGGGGATGGGATTGGTTATTGCCAAGAGGTTGACGGAATTGTACGGGGGACAGCTTTCCATCCAGAGTAAGCCAGGGGCAACGACTCAGGTTACAATTTCTCTTCCGGCTTAGCCAGAAAGGTTACGCGGCCGTTGTTATACGGCCGTTTTCAACTTAAAGGGCCGTTTCCAATTTAGAGATATTGACAATAGCGGCGCCAGCCAATTGGGAAACAACGCCCAACAGGGCCAAATCTCCTTCGTTAAACTTCTCGCCATCCAATTTATTCAGCGCCTGAATCACACCCAAAACCTGGTCGGCGTAGATAATCGGCACAGCCAGCATAGATTGGGTATTGAATTCAAACGTTTGGTCTACCGAAGAGGAAAAGCGTGGGTCAAAGTGTACGTCGTCAGTCATGACCGCTTCCCGGTTAGCCGCCACCCAGCCGGCAATCCCTTCGCCCAAAGCAATACGATGCCCGGCCAATAACTCGCGCACCTCGCCAAACACCACTACAAAAGCCAGCTCGTTTGTCTCTTCATCAACTAGCAGCAGCGAGCCGTCATGCGCGCCAATGCTGGCTAGAGCCGATTCCAGAATGCGGTCTAGCAATCCCATCACATTTGTGCGGGCCGTAACGCTGGCCGATACTTCTTGTAAGGCGCGTAAGGCATCCAAAACGCTGCGCAGCATCCGCACTTCGCGTTCCAGAGCCTCGTTGTCGGCCTTCAAACGGACATTTTGCAATTGGACAAAGCGCAGCAGTTCACGGAAATCGTTGCTCATCATCCTCTCCTGATTTTGTGGGGACGCTATTTTATGTTGGCTAGAGTATAACATAAATTTTTTAGATGAGCGGAAACGGCCCACGGTTTTCAGTAGTCGGCTTGTCATGCCTGCGAAGGCAGGCATCCAAATTTTGTTAACAGGAGAAGATGGATTCCCGCCTGCGCGGGAATGACGGCAAAATGGGACGACTGAAAAACCGTAGGAAACGGCCGTAAAAGTTTGACTCGGTACGGCCGTCTATGATAAAGTGTTTTTGGCGCAGAAAACTGCGACTATCACGCAAGGAGAAAACCGATGGCCATGCACTGGTTCTACATTCCACAAACTGACGTTGCTGCTGATTTTCCTTGTCGGAGTGCGTCTGCCGCCTAATTAATTGACATAATTTGTCATTGGCCAGGTCGCAGCGCATCCATCGCCTGCGGCCTTTTTATTTCTCTCATCGCCATAACCATTCCAGGACGCAAGCAGCGGTACAAGCCTGATTGGGCAACAAAAAACGCAGCCGACCTTGGCTGCGTCTAATCTATTTTATTGATAACAATTATACATCAAAAATGATGAAAAAACATCGGCCGTTCGTCCAGTTTACACTGGTGCAGCCTGTTCGTTATACTAACCAGTCTGCGTTGGGTTTTATAGTCGCAAACGACGTGTATTGGGACGCCGCGATGAATCAAGAATCCGCGTTCGTCTGTGTTCATCCGCGTCCAATGTTTCAGGAGGTTTGAATGGACTTACCCCTTAAACGGTATTGGGATTTACTCATCCAATACCTGACTCCCATGAAAGCGAAGGTTGCCTTACTCGCTGTGTTGATTTTTACCGGTATTGGTCTGCAAATCGTCAACCCGCAGATTATTCGATACTTTATTGACACGGCCGTTACCGAAAACAACCTACAACCTTTGTTCCCTGCCGCTCTCGTTTACCTGGGCGCGGCTATCTTGCTGCAAATTGTCGGCGTCGCCGCCACCTACGTCGGCGAAGATATCGGCTGGCGAGCCACCAACAGGCTGCGCTCCGACCTTGCCCGCCATTGCCTGGAGCTGGATATGTCGTTTCATAACGACTACACGCCCGGCCAAATGATCGAGCGTGTAGACGGCGACGTGGTAGACATCGCCATCTTCTTTGCCCAATTCGTCATCAAAATCTTGGGCAATTTGCTGCTGCTGGCCGGCATTCTCATTGTCCTCATTCGGGAAGATTGGCGCGTTAGCCTGGCTTTGACGATTTACACTGTTCTGGCCCTGGTTGGATTGGTTTACCTACGCCAGATTGCCGTCCCCCACTGGAAAGCGGCCCGCGAGGCCAGCTCCGACCTATTCGGATTTCTGGAAGAGCAGTTAGCCAGCACCGAGGATACCCGCTCCAACGGCGCCGTTGCTTTTGTGATGCGCAACTTGTACAAATTCAACAAAGTCCGCTTAAACAAGGAGTTGAAGGCGGGCACGATGAACATTCTGGTGGTGATGATGTGGATTGCGTTATACACGATGGGGCAGGCGATGGCTATCCTGTCCGGCTACTTTTTGTTCCGCGATGGGCTGCTGACCATCGGTACGGTTTACCTCATCTTCCGCTACACGGACGCCATTTTTCGGCCGCTGCGCGAGATTACGAATGAGATTCAGAATTTGCAAAAGGCGGCGGCGGGCATCGAGCGGGTGGCCGAGTTGATGGGGAAGACGAGCAAGATTAGCGATAACGGCCGTTCCACCCTCCCCACTGGCCCCCTCGCTGTTGCCTTTGACGATGTAACCTTTGGCTATGCCGAAGACGATCCTGTCCTGCACAATGTCAGCTTTAAACTGGAACCAGGCGAGGTTCTGGGCTTGCTGGGACGCACAGGCAGCGGCAAGACCACGATTACGCGCTTGCTTTTCCGCTTGTATGATGCCGAAAACGGCCGTATCCGCCTCGGCGTCAACGGTTCCCCAACCAGCATCAACGACGCCTCCTTGCTCGACCTGCGCCAACGCATCGGCATGGTCACGCAAGATGTGCAGTTGTTCCGGGCCACCGTGCGCGACAACCTCACCTTCTTCGACCGTTCCATTCCCGACGAGAAGATTTTGGCCGTCATCGAAGCGCTGGAACTCGGCGATTGGTTCGACAATCTATCCGACGGCCTGGATACAGAACTGCAAAGCGAAGGAACCAGCCTTTCTGCCGGGGAAGGGCAATTGCTGGCCTTTACCCGTGTTTTCCTGCAAGACCCCGGCCTCGTCATCCTCGATGAAGCCTCGTCCCGGCTCGACCCGGCGACGGAGCAGCTCATCGAGCGGGCGGTGGACAAGCTGCTGCACAATCGCACCGGCATCATCGTCGCCCACCGGCTGAGCACAGTAGAACGGGCCGACCAGATCATGATTTTGGAAGACGGCCGTATTCAGGAATTCGGCCGTTACAACCAACTCGCTCATGATCCGACTTCCCGCTTCTACAGCCTGCGTAAAACCGGCCTGACGGAGGTATTGGCGTAATTCGGTAATTGGTAAGCAGAAATTACCAATTACCAATTACCAATTACCAATTACCAATTACCAATTACCAATTACTATTTACAGGGGTAATTTATGACTACAATCACTCAAGAAAAATCCATCCCCACCTGGAAAGTCATCTGGGGATTAATTCGCTTTCGGCCAGTGCGTTACCTTTTCAACAATCTGTCCGTCCAGCTTATTTTGATGGGCTGGCTGCTGCCCGGCCTCATCATCCGCGAATTCTTCAACCTGATTACTGACGACGCCCCGGCTAACTTCGATTTGACGACCTTGTTAGCGCTCTTAGCCGTTGCCGCCATCTCGCGGATGGGGGCCATCTTCGGCCTCATTCGCACCAACGTACCCTTCATGTACCACAATCACACGCTGCTGCACAAAAACATGTTGGGGCGCATCTTGCAGCGACCAGGCGCTCGTTCCTTGCCCGAATCGCCCGGCGAGGCCATCAGTCGCTTCCGAGGCGATGTGTTCGAGCTGCCTTTGTTTGCCCTCTGGATGAACGATTTTGCCGGACATACCATGCTCAGCATCTTCGCCACCGTCGTCATGTTGTCCATCGCTCCGCGCATTACGCTCATAGCTTATGCGCCATTGGTTATTACCGTATTCATGGCCGCCTCGGCTACCAGCCGGATTGAACGCTATCGCAAAGCGACGCGCAAGGCCAGCGGTATCGTCACCGGCTTCATCGCCGAGACGTTTAATGCCGTCCAGGCCGTCAAAGTCGCCAATGCCGAAGAAACCGTCATCAATCAGTTTGATGCGTTGAACGAAAAGCGGCGTCAGGTCGCTTTGAAAGATCGCTTGTTCAGCGAACTGCTGTTTTCTATCTTCCGCAATGCCAGCAATATCGGCATCGGCATTATTTTGCTGCTTGTTGCTGAATCGCTGCAGGCGGGCGATTTTACCGTTGGCGATTTCTCATTGTTCGTCTTTTATCTGGGGTTTGTGGCCGAGTCGGTGGTGTTTACCGGCTTCTTGTGGGCGCGGTACAAGCAGGCCGGCGTTTCGGTCAGCCGGATGGTGCGCTTGCTGCAAGGCGCGCCGCCAGAGACGCTGGTCGAGCATGGCCCCGTTTACCTGGAAGAAGATTTGCCAGACATCCCGTTCGTCGCCAAGACGGAGGCGGATAGGTTGCAAACGTTGGATATCCAAAATTTGACCTACCATCATCCTGAATCAGAGCGGGGCATTGAGGATATTACGCTTCATCTGAAACGCGGCGATTTTGTGGTCATCAGCGGCCGTATCGGTTCGGGTAAGACGACGCTGCTGCGATCTTTGTTGGGATTGCTGCCAATGGATGCAGGCGAAGTGCGTTGGAATGGCAGACTGGTCGAAGAGCCGGCCACATTTTTTGTGGCTCCGCGCAGCGCTTACACGGCTCAAGCTCCGCGTCTGCTCAGCGATACATTACGCGCCAATCTGTTATTAGGAATGCCGGAGGATCGCGTGGATATTCCGGCGGCGATTCGGTCGGCGGTGATGGAGAAGGATTTGCAAGGGTTGGAGGATGGCCTGGATACGAAGGTCGGTCCGAAAGGGGTTAAGCTGTCGGGCGGCCAGGTGCAGCGGGCGGCGGCGGCCCGTATGTTTGTGCGCGATGCAGAACTGTTGGTGTTTGATGATCTTTCTAGCGCGCTGGATGTGGAGACGGAGCGGGTGTTGTGGGAGAGGCTCCAAGAAAGGCAGAAATCGGAAGGCAGAAGGCAGAATGGCGCCTTGACCTGTCTGGTTGTTTCGCACCGGCGGGCGGCGCTGCGGCGGGCGGATCATATTGTGGTGTTGAAGGACGGCCGTATCGAAGCCCAGGGCGTATTGGATGAGTTGTTGGCTGCGAGCGAGGAGATGCAGCGGTTGTGGGAGGGTAAATTGGCATAAGATTGGAGTTGAGCGGATACGGCCGTCACGCTACAATCCCCGGAATCTAATCCATTTTCGAGGAAATACGGCCGTTATGACCATGAACATACTCTTGCTCCAGGCGCGTCATGCCGACGATGCCGCTCGTTTAGAAGAACGAACATCTTTTGCCAATATGGCCGGTGTGCCGGAAACGGCCGTCATCCCTTTTGATTTGTTGACGGCCGTTCCCACCCTGGCCGACATTCGCCGTTACGATGTGCTGATGATTGGCGGCAGCGGCGATTATTATGTATCCAAAGGCAATTTGCCCAATTTTACGGCCGTTCTTGCCTTGCTGGCCGATGTTGTTGCTGTCGGGCAGCCTATGTTTGCTTCCTGTTTTGGCTTTCAACTGCTGGCCCAGGCATTGGGCGGCGAGATTGTGTATGCGCCGGATGAGATGGAGGTGGGGACGTATGATGTGCGCTTGACGGCAGACGGCCGTGCCGATGAACTCTTTAGCTACCTGCCCGACATCTTCCGTGCCCAACTGGGCCGCAAAGATAAAGCGGTGCGGCTGCCGGACGGCGTTTTGCATCTGGCCGCCAGCGACCGGGCGCCGTTCCAGGCCCTGCGCGTTCCCAATCAACCGATTTGGGCGACCCAATTCCATCCAGAATTGACCAAAAAAACCAATCTGGCCCGTTTCAAGCGCTATTTGGCTGGCTATGCGGCATCAACATCGGAGACTGAATTGGAAAAGATGTTCCAGCAGTTCGACGACAGTCCAGAAGCCAATCAGTTGCTTGGTCGATTTATGCGGTTAGTTTTTGGCTGAAATGGCGGAAGATGCCCAGCAGAAGATTGAAGCGGGGGATGCGCTGGCAGTACTTGGCGTAGGCTGGCCCCATTTGGCGATGGCAAAAGCCCTCTTCTTGGCCGGCTTGGAGATAGAAAAAGAGGAAGGCCAGCGCGGCGAGTACGGCCGTTGCCCAACCGGGATTTAATGCGCTCAGTCCAACATTCAGCAGCGCGTACCCCAAATACTGTGGATGGCGCACTAGCGCGTACACGCCGCGATCGACAACTTGTGTGGTTTCGTAAAAACTGTTGCCTGATTGGACACGGCCGTATTGGGGGAGTGTAAAAAACGGCGCGACGATCAACACAATCGCCAGCGCCAATATCCCCAGGCCAGCCCCCGTTAGCCAGCCATTTTTGTTGCCGCCGACCAATGGCATGACGATAAAATTTGCCGCCGTTGCCGTCCCTGCCAGCGCAAAATAGCCCGTTGGCCGTTTCGTCATTGCGTCAAATAAGCTTCCAGGGCTTCGATTGTCGCCGGCAAAGTATGTGGGGGGGATGCCTGACCGACGGCCGTATCCGGGTCTTTCAAGCCATGTCCGGTGAGGATGCAGACGGCCGTTTTGTTGGTCGGGTCAATGGAGCCTTGCTCGATTTGCTGTTTCAGCGCCGCCAGCCCGGTCGCCGAGGCCGGTTCGACAAAAACGCCCTCGGTTTTGGCTAACAGGTTCCAGCTTGCCAGAATATCGTCGTCGGTAACGGCCGTGATAATCCCATTCGACTCATCCAGCGCTTCCAGCGCCTGCCGCCAACGGGCCGGGTTGCCAATGCGGATGGCGGTGGCAATCGTCTCCGGCTTCGTCACGACTTGCCCCGTTACAATGGGCGCCGAACCGGCCGCTTGCCCGCCCAAAATGCGCGGACGACCTTTGCCATACTGCTTGTAGCCCATCCAGTAAGCGGTGATATTGCCGGCATTGCCGACGGGTAAACAGTGCCAATCGGGGGCATCGCCGCCCAATTGATCCACAATCTCAAACGCGCCCGTCTTTTGCCCTTCCAGCCGCCAGGGATTGATCGAGTTCACCAAAACGATGGGCTGCCGTTCCGCGATCTGGCGCACCATTTCCAACCCATCGTCAAACGACCCGTCAATGCTAATCACCTCGGCGCCGTAAGCCAGCGAAGCGGCCAGCTTGCCACGCGCGATTTTGCCTTCGGGGACTAGAACCAGACAGCGCAGCCCGGCCCGCGCGGCATAGGCGGCGGCGCTGGCTGCCGTGTTGCCCGTGCTGGCGCAAATGACGGCGTCGGCCCCTTCATGCACGGCCTGGGTGATGGCGGCCGTCATGCCCCGGTCTTTGAACGAGCCGGTCGGATTTAGCCCTTCATATTTCAAATAAAGCTGTAAATTCGCTTGCGGCGCTATCAGTTCGGCCAACCGGTCGGCTTTAATGAGCGGCGTATTGCCTTCATTTAAGCTAATAATCGGCATGTTGTCGGGAAAAGGGAGATAGTGACGGTACTGGTGGATGACTCCGTTCCAATTCATAAGTTTTGTGTATTGCGGGGTAACGCAAGACGCAAGACGAGAGATACCCTTCGTCTTGCGTCTTGTATCTAAATTACTCGCCGGGAATGACTAACGTCTGTCCCGGATAAATGACGTAGGGTGAGCTAATATCGTTGGCTTCGGCGACGGCCGTCCATGCCAGGCCATATTTCAAAGAAATGAGGAAAAGCGTTTCGCCTGATTGAACCAGATGCGTTGTTTGCGGCGTTGGGTCGGGCGCTTCAACTGGAATCTTCAGCGCTTGACCCACTTTTAACTGCGTAGGATTCACGATTCCATTGGCTTCGGCGATTTGCGTCCAGGCAATGCCATATTTTAGACCGATGCGAAAGAGGTTATCGCCCGCCTTGACAATATGAGTCGTTTCAGTCAGTGGCGATGGCGTTGGCTCAACTTCCAAAGTTCCTTCGCCAGGAATATTAAGAATTTGACCGACTTTGATGGCATTGGCGTTTGGTAGATTGTTATACGCTGCCAACGTGACCCAGGAGACGCCGAATTTAAGCCCGATGCGGTACAAGTTCTCGCCAGCGGCAACCGTGTGTGTTTGCGCCGCGGCGGGGGTGGGGGCTTCTACTGTTTCCGCTTCGGTTTCAGAGTCAGTTTCAGCGCCATCTTCAGTTGTCGACTCGGCGTCGGCGGCTTCTTCATCAGTGGCTTCGGCTGTTTCCGTTGGTTCCGGTTCTGGCTCCGGCGTTGCCGTCGCTTCTTCTTGCAGGCGTGGCGTATCGCCATCGCTTGGGTCCGGAGCCGTTTCAGGTTGGGTTTCTGGTTCAACGGCCGTGTCGCTGTCGCCAGGCTCACCGCCGCCAACATTTGCATCTGGCGTTGCATCGACCTCGCCGCTTGTCGGCGTGTCTGGGTCATTGTTTCCGGGGAGCGGCATCTCGCATGCCGTCAGTAACAGACTTAAAGTCAACAATAAAGCTAGTATTTGAAACCACCGTTGTCTAACTAACATCATCTACCTCCATAAGGCGGATATACTTACTACCGCGCCTGTAACGATCATTGACATAACCAACCATAATATAGCATGGTTTTTGCTTTACGTAAAGTTACATCCTCGAAAGCTTGTTTGACACCAATTGTCCCCTTAGTTACAATCGAACGCCTTTTGCGAAGGAAATTTTATCAAATATAAAACTATAAGCGGGGTATTCTCGCTTTTTCTTTATCTCACATTTCTTGGAGGTTCCGAAGAATCTATGGATATGAGCATTTTGGCGCAAGGCAGCGGAATTGAAAGATTACCGCTGCCATTGATATGGTGGCTGGCGCCGCTGGGAGCTGTTTTAGCGTTAGGCTATGCCTGGTATTTTTATCGCCAGGTGATGCAGGAAGATGAAGGTACGGCAAGCATGGTAGAAATTGCCCAGGCTGTGCGCGAGGGGGCGATGGCGTATTTAACGCGCCAGTATCGTGTCGTTGGATTGGTCTTTGCGGCGTTGTTTGTCATCTTTGGTATTATGGCCTTTTTGGGATTACAAAATCCCATTGTGCCCGTTGCCTTCTTAACTGGCGGTTTGTTTTCTGGTTTGTGCGGCTTCTTTGGCATGAAGACGGCAACCAACGCTTCAGCGCGGGCGGCCAATGCCGCCAGTAAAAGTCTGGATGGCGGTTTGCGCGTCGCTTTACGCGCTGGCGCTGTGATGGGGTTGGTTGTTGTTGGTTTTGCCTTGTTGGATATTTCTGTTTGGTTTCTGATCCTCTATTATGTTTTCCCGAATGTGGCGCCCGATAGTTTTATTAGTGTCGCTAATCCATTGCCGCAAATTACGGCGACGATGTTGAGCTTTGGCATGGGGGCTTCTACGCAGGCGCTGTTCGCGCGTGTGGGCGGCGGCATCTATACCAAAGCGGCCGATGTTGGCGCTGATTTGGTGGGTAAAGTGGAAGCTGGTATCCCCGAAGACGATCCCCGCAATCCGGCCACAATTGCTGATAATGTGGGCGACAATGTGGGTGACGTGGCTGGCATGGGCGCTGACTTGTATGAATCCTATGCCGGTTCGATTTTGGCAACGGCCGCTTTAGGTGTGGCTGCTGTCGTAACCGCCGGGTCTGGCTTTTTAGGCGAATTTACGCAAATGGAATTGCAACTGCGCTACATTTCCGCGCCGCTGGTGATTGCCGCCATTGGCGTAGCCCTTTCTATTTTAGGCGTCTATCTTGTTCGCACCGAAGAAGGCGCGAGTCAGGAAAAATTGATTGGCGCATTGAGTCGCGGCTTGTATGGCAGTTCCATTGGTATCGCTGTGTTGTCTTTGCCAGTGGTTTATATTTTGCAACTACCCAATGCCATTGCTGTTTGGATTTCGATTTTGACTGGTTTGGTTGTGGGTATTGTAGTGGGTAAGGCGACGGAGTATTACACGTCGCATGCTTATAAACCGACCCGTGAGATTGCCCGCCAGGCAAGTACCAGTTCAGCTACGCTTCTTATTGAAGGGTTGGCCGTTGGTATGGAATCGGCCGGTATCCCGGTGGTGGCGATTGTGATTGGCATTGCCGTTAGCTTTTATACGATGGGCGGTGTAGGGAACATCTCGATGGGTTTGTACGGTGTTGGTATTGCTGCTGTGGGCATGTTGTCCACGCTGGGCTTTACGCTGGCGACAGATGCCTACGGCCCGATTGCCGACAATGCTGGCGGTAACGCGGAGATGGCTGGTTTGCCGCCGCAGGTGCGCGAGCGTACCGACCAATTGGATGCGGTGGGCAACACAACGGCCGCAATGGGCAAGGGGTTTGCTATTGGTTCGGCGGCGCTCACGTCGCTGGCTTTGCTGGCCGCTTATTTGGAAGAGGTGCGCTTGGCGCTTACGCTGCATGGCGGGGCGGAATTACCATTGGTAAACGGCCGTGCTATTGCCGAATGGAATATGCAAGATTTCATGGTGCACTACAATGTCACCATTTTGAATCCGGCCGTCTTGATTGGCACCTTCATTGGCGCCGCAACCGCTTTCTTCTTCTCCGCCATGACCATGCGCGCCGTTGGCCGCGCGGCGGGCGGCATGGTGGAAGAGGTGCGCCGTCAGTTCAAAGAAGACCCTGGCATTTTGGAAGGCACTTCCAAACCGGATTATGCGCGCTGCGTGGAAATTAGCACGCTGTCGGCGCAAAAAGAGATGATTGCCCCATCGGTGCTGGCGCTGCTGGTTCCGGTGATTGTGGGTGTTGTCTTTGGCGTGGCTGGCGTGTTGGGCTTGTTGGGGGGCACGTTAACGGCCGGTTTCGCTTTGGCGATTATGATGGCTAATGCTGGCGGCGCTTGGGACAATGCCAAGAAATATATCGAAGAAGGGCATCATGGCGGCAAAGGCTCAGAAGCGCATAAAGGCGCAGTGGTCGGCGATACGGTTGGCGACCCATTCAAGGATACGTCCGGCCCGTCGCTGAACATTTTGATTAAGTTGATGTCGATGGCGTCGGTGGTGTTTGCCGGTCTGGTAGCGGCCGTTGGCGGCGGTCAGGGGCTGGTGAGTTTATTGGCGGGGTAGGTAATCGGTAATTAGTAATTAATTGAGGGGACGGCCGTTGCGTAACGGCCGTCCCCTTTTTGCATTGGGGGGGGATTTATACGTTTTGGTGGTCGATACTGCTCTTGCTTTTTTGAATTGCCCAACTTAGGACAACCAGCGCCAGCAACAGCGTCACAACCATACCCCAACCCATTGGCTCGCCCGGTAAGCGCAGCGAAACAATTAGCGGCGCAATAATCAACGAGACCAGATTGATCACCTTGATCATCGGGTTCAAGGCTGGCCCAGCCGTGTCTTTCAGCGGATCGCCCACTGTATCGCCCACAACTGAAGCTTTGTGCGCCTCTGAATGTTTGCCGCCCAGATTGCCATCCTCGATGAACTTCTTGGCATTGTCCCAGGCCCCGCCGGCATTTGATTGGAAGACCGCCATCAATTGACCTGTGAGGATAATACCGGCCAGGAAGCCGCCCAACGCCTCAACGCCCAGCGCAAAGCCCACCAAAACCGGAACCAGCACGGCGATAAGACCCAGGCTGACCAATTCTTTTTGCGCGGCCGTCGTAGAGATGCTAACCGCGCGGGCATAATCCGGTAAAACTTTACCTTCCATTAAGCCTGGAATTTTGAACTGGCGGCGTACCTCTTCCACAATTTCCCCAGCGGCGCGGGAGACGGCGCGAATAGTCAGCGAGGAGAAGAGGAACGGAACCGCGCCGCCAATCAGCAAGCCAATGAAGACCGAGGGCGTAGCCACGTTAATCGTTTCCAACTTTGCCAGCCCCAGGCTGGCTTGCACTTTGCCCACATCGGTCAGATAAGAGCCGAAGAGGGCGACGGCCGCAATCACTGCCGAGCCAATCGCAATCCCCTTCGTGACCGCTTTGGTCGTGTTACCCGTTGCGTCCAGGTCATCCATTACCCGGCGGGCGCTTTCTTCCAGCCCGGCCATCTCGCCGATGCCGTTAGCATTGTCGGAGATAGGACCGAAGCTGTCCATGGAGATGGTGTTGCCCGTTAACGTCAGCATCCCAATACCGGTTAAAGCGACGCCATACAAAATCGCCGTAAACTGCGTCGCCGCCGGTTCATTGGCGTAAATGATGACTGAGGTAAAAATGGAAAGCGCGATGACGACAACCGCCCACACACTCGATTCCATCCCCAACGCCAACCCGGACAAGATGTTTGTAGCCGAGCCGCTGGTAGAAGAGTCGCTTACCTCTTTCACGGGCGCTTTGTGATGGGAGGTGAAGTATTCGGTCAATTTATCCAGGGCAATGGCTAAGCCGATCCCGGCTACGGTGGCCCAAAAAGGCCGCCAATCCAGCGCGCCGGTGTTGGGGTCTTTCATATATAAAAGTGTTGTTATGGCAAAGCCTATAATGGCAATGGCTGCCGCCAGATAAAAGCCTTTATTCATCGCCGCCATGGCGTTGCGCTTTTTCTCGTCTGTTTTGACAACAAAGTTGCCCAGTACAGAGGCGATAACGCCAATCCCGCGCAAAATGAGCGGGAAAATGACGAAACGCATGTCGTACAAGCCATCGCCCAGCCCGCCGCGCGATACGTCGCCCAGCACCAGCCCCAAAATCAGGGCCGAAACGATGGTGACTTCAAAGCTCTCAAATACGTCGGCGGCCATCCCGGCGCAGTCGCCGACATTGTCGCCGACCAGGTCGGCAATGACGGCCGCATTGCGCGGATCATCTTCTTCCAGTCCGGCTTCCACTTTACCCACCAGGTCGGCGCCCACATCGGCCGCCTTCGTGTAGATGCCGCCGCCCACACGCATGAACAGCGCAATCAACGACCCGCCAAAGCCAAAGCCCAGCAGCGCGTCGGGCGCGGCGATGCCGAAGACCATGAAAATGAGCGTGCCGCCTAGCAAGCCCAATCCTACCGTTAACATGCCAGTGACGGTGCCGGACTTGTAGGCGGTTTGCATGGCTGGGTTGTAGCCGACGCGCGAGGCGGCGGCGACGCGCACGTTGCCCTCAACGGCGACGTTCATCCCCACAAAGCCGACGGTGTAAGAGAAAATAGAACCCATCAAAAAGGCGACGGCGCGGCCAATGGCAACGGCCGTTGTCGCGGCCTGTTCGCTGCCAAATCGTTCAATGGCTTCCTGGGTGGGGGGAACGATGAGGACGCTGGCGGCCAGTACAAATGTCAGCACGCCAATGAGAATGACAATGGTACGGAACTGTTGACTTAAATAGGCATTGGCGCCAGCTTTGATAAAGCCCCAGACTTCTTGCATCCGATCTGTGCCTTTATCTTGGATCATGATTTGGCTGCGAAGCCAGAAAGCATAACCAATGCCGAGTACAGAAATAAGTAAAACCAACCAAACCGCGCTGGTTTCAAATGTTGTTAAACTTTGCATATGCAGATAGCTCCTTAAGCTGAAAGGGAAATAGGGAAAAGTATCCAGGCTTAGAGGCTGGATTTTAAGGTGGGACGCAAACGTGATAATAAGTCTGCGCGGTTGTTTTTTGGGGCGTAACGCGGTCAGTGGGTAACATAAACGGCCCAAATCGCAACAAATTTAGCAAACAAAAAATTATTAACAAAGGATTAACATTTTGGCGGTTAGTATAGCAGAAAAATTCATTCTGACCTGTTTTCGTTTGGCAAATAGTAAGCGTTCAGCTATCAGCATTTCAGCTAGCCAGCCTGCCGTTAGCGCATGAGAAACGCCAAACAAATGAACAAAACAGACTCCAATTTTCATGTTTTAGCCCTGGAACCGAATTTTATACCGAAATCTTTGATCTGATAGGCTGATTTGCTGACGGGCTGAACGCTTACGACAAATAATTGGGTTTGTTCTTGTTCCTACCGGCGCCCCATGTTAGAATTTTGCTGTAGATTATCGTGGAGGTGATTTCTGGAAAGCTTAGAGTTAGCGCATCTGCTGGTAGATGCTGTTGTAGATAAAAAAGGGAGCGATATTACATTGCTCGATATTCGCGAGCAGGCGACGTTTGCCGATTATTTTCTCATTTGTAATGGGGAGAATGAAAGGCAGTTGCAGGCGTTGGCCGATGGCTTGATTGAGAAAGCCAAGCAAGCAACGCAGATTCTGGCTGACGGCGTTGAAGGAGAACCGCGCTCTGGTTGGTTGTTGATTGATTTTGGCGATTTAGTCGTTCATCTATTTTCGCCGCAGAAACGGGATTATTACAACTTGGAAGATCTGTGGGATGAAGCGCATATTATTTTGCACATGCAATAGCGGTATGAATGGTTAGTTTGTCATTTTGGTAAACAAAAAGAGCGCCTACAAAGGCGCTCTTTGTTTACCAAATTAGATTGTTGTTTGTTTACTCACAAATCCAGGCGTCGTTTGTGCGTTGCCAATCGACTAACTCATCAGTGTTGAAGAACAGGTTAACTTCTTTGACGGCGTTTTCGGGACTGTCGGAGCCGTGTACCAGGTTACGGCCGATTTCCATGCCAAAGTCGCCGCGAATGGTTCCGGGGGCAGCTTGAACGGGATTGGTGGCGCCCATGGTTGAACGAGCGGCGGCGATGGCGTCGTTGCCTTGCCACACCATCGCCACAATGGGGCCAGAGGTGATGTATTCGACCAGACTGCTGTAAAACGGCCGTTCCTTATGCACGCCGTAATGCTCTTCCGCCAATTGGCGGGACATTTGCATAAACTTCATGCCCGCCAATTGCAAACCGCGCCGTTCAAAGCGGCTGATAATTTCCCCGGCCAGACCGCGCTGCACGCCGTCTGGTTTTACTAAAATCAATGTGCGTTCCATTATAAAAATCACTCCTAATGTAAGACAGAGGCAGCTTAGGTGAAAACGGGTAAGTTCTTTGAATTAGACAAACAAAGTTTCTCCCGTTTTCCCTGAGTAAACCACAGAGAAATGTCATTTTTCATCAAAACGCTTTCTGCGATTTACCTAGCTGCCTCTGCAAGTTTTTTTTGTCAACAAACCGCAATCGTAAAATCGCGGCCCCTGTTTTTACAACAAAATTATATTTGGTCAAGGGCTAGACGATAGGTATCCAGCGCTTTTTGCAACTGGCCGTTGCGCATATACGCGTCGCCAAGTAAATGTCGTAATGTAGGCTGTTGTGGATGGTTGATGGCGGCTGTTTCCAGGTCGGCGATTAGCGTCATCATGCCGCCGCCATCTTCTACCAGTGTTTGATAAGTTTGCAGCGCGGTATCGTAATCGTTTTGGGTTAGCGCTTCCCGCGCTTGTTCCAATCGTTCCTCATCTATTTCCAGCATAGTGGTGGCTATGTCTTCTTCTGGTAGTTCCAGCGGGCCTGTATCCAGACGTAAGTCGGCGTCTGGCGGCAGCGGGCCGGTGTCGAAGGCGATGTCTGGCTGCGGGTCGAAGCGGGTGACGATGCTGCGGTCGTAGGCGCTGGACACGGTGGCTTCTTCTTCCGCTTCTAGCCAGCCCGTCACGTCTGGTTCGGTTAATGAATCTAACCAGGCTGTTTGCCCCGGTTCATCATCTTCATCCAGCGCCAGCCATTCGGCCGCATCTTCGGCATCATTGAATCCGATGAAGGCGTCGTCGCTAGACTTGGTCGGGGGCGCTAGGGCGGGCGTTGGCGGAATGGGTTCTGTTTCTTCTATTATGGGGTCGGATGGCGGCGCAACGGCCGTTTCATCTTCCAGGCTTCCCTCATCTTTGCCCGATAGGGTAGGCAGTTCCTCTAAAGCGGCGCCTTGCTGGGCGGCCAACTCTTCAAGCCAGGCCATCGCATCATCCATATCTTCGGGAACATCCAGATCGGCGAGCGGTTCTTCAAGTTCGGCGACTGGCTCCGCTGCTTCGGCCTCAATGGCTTCAGGCTGTGTTGGTTCTGGCGCTTCTGGTTCAGCGGCGTCAGTGAAGGTAATGTCGTCAATATCCAACTCATCCAATGAGATGTCTTGTTCTGCCGCCAAATCGTCGAGCCAGGCCATATCTTCGCCTGCTGCCTCTGAAGCTTCATCTAGCGCATCCGCTAACGAGTCAGGTGCTTCATCTTCGATTTCTGCGACGGCTGGCGTTTCCAGTTCGGGCGCATCTGTGATCGAGGGTAATTCTTCCAGCGGCGCGCCTTGTCGGGCGGCTAGTTGTTCCAACCAGGCCATCGCCGCATCAGGATCGTCTGGCATTTCTAGCAGCGCATCAACTTCTTTGTCTTGGAGAGGGGATTCGGCCGTGGTTTCTCCAGCGGCCGTTGTTTCTTCAGCGGCCGTTGGTTCTTCAACTGCCGTTTCTGTTTCAACAACCGTTACCTCATCGGGTTCCTCGGCAATAGCAGGCTTGTCTTCTACGATTGGTTCGCCCGCTGGTTCATCGTCTTCGGCGTGCGGAGCCATTTGCTCTAACCAGGCCAACGCTTCATCGGGGTCCTCAGGCATTTCTTCGGCTAAATCGAAAAGCTCGCCCTCGCTCTCCAGTTCAGGGACTGTTGCAGTTGGCGTGACTGCCGTTTTGTCGCTCTCGTCGGTTTGGGCGACTTCTTCCAGCCAGTTTAGCGCTTCTTCAAGCTCGTTTTCTGAGGCGGAAACGGCCGTACTCGGGGCCATTGGCGTCGTTTGTTCCAGTGAAACGCCATCTTCAAGCGCCAATTTTTCCAGCCAATCAAGGGCGTCGGCCAATTCGCTAGTTTCAGTTGACTGTGCAACAGGGGCAGGCTCTTGGGCCTCTTCGCTTTCGGAAAGGATCGCCGTTGGCGCAACCTCCGGCGTATCATCTACTAAATCATTGGCAATGCTGGGTAATTCTTCCAGCGGCGCGCCTTGCTTGGCGGCCAACTCTTCCAGCCAGGCCATGGCGTCATCCAAATCTTCCGGCGCCTCAGCCTCCTCTTCCAATGTTGTCCCTGCCTCTGTCTCTGCTTCTGCTTCTGTCTCCGTCTCCGTCTCTATCCCTAATTCATCCAGCCATGCTTCTGCCGCGTCCAATTCCCCCGTTGCCATTTCCGGGCCAAGGTCAAGTTCGGTAACGGCCGTCGCATCATCCACTGCATCATCTACATCATCAGACAAACTAGGCAGCTCTTCCAGCGGCGCGCCCTGCTTGGCGGCCAACTCTTCCAGCCAGGCCATGGCGTCATCCAAATCTTCCGGCGCCTCAGCCTCCTCTTCCAATGCTGTCTCTGTCTCTACTTCTGTCGCCGATTCTGTCGCCGATTCTATCGCCGATTCTGTCGCTTCCTCGGCCTCAATTTCCATCAACCAATCCAAATCGCTTCCCGTCTCATCGGGCAGTTCCGCCAGGGCGTCATCCAATTCCGGCAGAGCCAAAGCTGGTTCAATATCGGCATCCAAATCGTCGGCGTCGCCGTCGGTTGTCAGATCGTCCAGCCAACCGAGGTCTTCGCCCAGCGCATCGGGCGGTTCTTCTCCCAATGCCATAGGCGTCTCGCTCTCTTCAGCCAGCGTGTCCAGCCAATCCATATCGGCCTTCAATTCGCCGGTAACGCCGGCCAGCACATCGCCGATGTCTTCTTCCTCGCTTTCCCAATCAAGGGTGACCTGGTCGTCGGTGGGGACGTCGTCAGGCGCGCTTAACTGCTCCAGCCAATCGAGATCGACGGCATCGTCCGTTTCGAACGGATCATTGTCCGTTAGACTGGCCTGGGTGGGAGGCTCGTCAATAGCGGCGCCTTCGCCGGCGGCAATGCGCGCCGCGTAGCTGGCGTCGTCGCTCACTTCTGGAGGGGCTTCGTCCTGGCTGTCCGACTGCGGCGCGGCTAATTGATCGAGCCAATCCATATCGTCGGCCACATCGCTGCTGGTCTTTTCCGGTTCATCTTGGGGGCTGATTTCTCGTTCATCATTATCGCCTATCACAACATCCTCCAATTTGTCCAGGCCAACTGGCGTTTCCTCTGTCAGCCAATCGAGGGATTCTTCATCGTTTGCCATGAGGCTGGCAAGATCATCCAATGGCGGTTCCGGCTCTGCGGCGCTCGCCGCTGGCGCATCTGGCTCTTCATCTAATAACCAATC
>JANTGY010000017.1 GCA_024762695.1 Anaerolineae bacterium | reverse complement strand
TGATGAACCGATGACTAAAACTGGGCGAGCCAGAAAATCGAGCGGAAAAAAGGCTAAGAAGTAGCCGACACTATTCAGGAGACAGTGACAATGACCAGCTTCAAAGACATGTGGGCAACCAACGAACAAGGCGAAAAATTCCTGTTCACCGTGGAGATGCAGCGCCGTTTGAGCGAGCAAGGATTACCAATCGATCCGGCGCATGTATCGGAACTTCAGACTAGCGGCTTTTCGCAAGCTCCGGCCAGGGAGGAATCGAATTATAGAAAAGAACCAGCGCGCCGGGATGCGCGTCCAGAACCGCGTCAGGAAGCGCGTGAAACGTTCACCGCTCCAGAAACAATCCAGATCGATCCGCAGACGGGAAAGTACATTGGCCGGATGAAGTGGTATAACGCCCGTAAAGGGTATGGATTTATTGTGCGCGGCGGCGGCGAAGAGATTTTCTTCCACAAGAGTAATACGGTTGGCAATCCTGAAGAATTGGAAGAGGGGCAATGGATTTTATATGATATTGAGGAGACGCATAAAGGGTTGGAAGCGACCGATATTGAACCCTATGCCGGCGATGTTGATATGTTAACATGATGCCCTGCTTTTGATTTTGACAGTGGGTGTGATGGCTTGAAAATGAAGAAGCCCGGAAATTTCCGGGCTTCTTGGCGTTTATTCTTTGGTGGCGATGACTTTTTGCGGTTCTGGGAACACGACTTCTTGCGGTTTTTTGGGGGGTGGAATGCTAAAGATGATTTTTCGCAGAGACAGAATATCATCGGGCATAATGTCGGGGAGGATGAGGGCGTCGCCAACACGGGCGGTGCCTTCGATAAATTTGTAGGCGGCTAAGCTCAGGTACACGTCGCGGGCGCCGGTAAGAAATTGGAAAACGCGCCAGACTGGATTACGCGACCAGTTGGTGTCCATGACGGTGGGCATTCCTTTGAGTTCGATGTTGTCAACCAGGGGGAAGGCGTTGGGCTGCGGGATGGAGATGATGAAACGAGCGTTCGTGCGCACCAATCGCCATTGTTGATGTTCGATGCGATGGCGGATGCCCATGGCGATGGTTATGAGGAGGATGGCGAAGGGGGCGAGGCTGTAATAGGGGGAGTAGCCGCTGATGAAGGCGAAGAGGAGGATGACGGCCGTCACGCCCATCACGATTCCGAAGAGTAACCTGAAGTGTTCAAATACGATTTGGCCAATAATGTCCCGATACCAGGCTAGATGAATTTGCAGCTTCACTTCTTCGCCGGGTAACAGCCGTTCGGCAATGTCTTCCGGCTGAAAAGTGTCTTCCAAATTCCAGCGAAAACCAGCCGGCAATTTTTTCCACTGCCGGGTAAGCGAGGAGACAAAGCCTGTGTTTGGTTGAGGGGGACGGCCGTTTTCGCTGCTCATGGTTCCTTTTTGGGGGCCTGCCTATTGCCCGGATGCTGGAATTCTAAGCGTTTGCCCTGGCTGAATGATATAGCTGTTCAAACCATTGAGGATCATAATATCGTTTACGGTTGTCCCATATTGTTGGGCAATACCATAAAGCGTGTCGCCAGCGGCAACAGTATGGGATGAAGGCGGGTCTATGGCCGCTGGTTGTCCTGGTGGAACGTTGCCATCCGGGATGGGGGTAGGCGTGGTTGACGCAGGCATTGCTTGGGAGACAGTAGGCTGGGGTTCTGGCAACGGTTCGTTGCTAAACGCATCTTCGACTACAGACTCGCTGGCGTTCATAAACTGTGACCATTCTGGCGATGTTGTGCCGGCTTCGAGCAAATCTGTAGCCCATCCAGCTAAAAATGAGGTGATGAGCCAGCTAACGACAAGAAAGACGATGATGGTTCCTAAAAAATAAGTCAAGATAGATCCCAGGCTTTTTGAGGGCAAACCTTGCTTAAAAATAAGATGATAAGCCAGGAAAGCGCCAATGGCCAGAGGGAGGAATTTCAGTAGTTCGGCTAAATTCATGTGTGACACTCCTTATTGTAATGATTAGGCGATGATTGCATTCCGCCATTTGGAATCATTGTTGAGTCTTCCCGCTCAACAGTTAGGGCAAATATAGGCGGGGATCGATGAAAGTCTCGTTGATTTTATCATAAATTGTATAGTGGACATGCGGGCCAGTGGCATAGCCTATTGCTCCCATGATGCCAACGGCCTGGCCGCGCTTGACGTTGCCTTCTTTAACTAAATAGGAACGGGGGTGGAGGAGCCAAACGATCCATTCGTCGTTCTCGATGCGAATTGTGCTGTTGTACCAACGGTCAGTGTAAGTAGTCAGCTCGCCGGATATGGGCGCGCGCAGAACGGAGGATTTATCTTCGGTACTGGAGATGTCTATGCCCGGCAGGCCGTAACTGCAACCATGTACGTCCTGGGTTAAGATGGGTGTTGCGGCGACGGGGTTGAGGGTTGGGCGTAAGGACGGCCGTCCCAGCAAATGGGGTTCTGCCAAACAATCGGCATCTTTTAGGTTGCGTTGGTCGGGAAAGGACATGGGGGTGGAATTTGAAGTGGTTATGTCGTTTAGCGAGGCGATGCTGTGGCTGATCCAATCGTAGGCTCTGGTGCTGATATCGAGGAGGGTGATGGATAACGGCCGTTCCGCCTCATCCCATTGTCCCAAAATCACACTTTGAATCGCCAGATGCGCCGGCCAGGCCCCCAATGCCGTTACCTGCACCGTCCCCAATTCCACATCCGAATAAACCATGTTCGTGTGGGCTTCATCGTACCCATTCATCACGTAGGCCGAGTTGTTTGGGTCTAAGCGGTCGGCTGCGCCGGAACCGGCATTGTAAGCCAGATAGCAGCGCTTAAGCGTATCAGGATTTTGGGTAAAATAAGTCACATCCGGGCAGCGTTTTTTAAATTCGATGGCGCCAATCGCCAACTGTTTGCTTACTTCGATGTCAGAAATAGGGCCGGGCGTAAAGCAAGCGTGTTCGCCGGAACGAACGAGATCATAGGCGCCCATGATGCCGGTGCATAGATCGGGATTAACTGCTTGCATACTGTTCTCTTTGAACCATAGCACCAGAGGGACTTCACGAGGAATATCCGCTCTGCGCGCAATTTGGTCGCTGATCGGCGCCCATTTCAGCGCGGTTGCCTGCGTTGTTCGCGGTAAAGCATACTGCCCATTCATGAATGCTCGACCGCCCACTAAAAATCCTGTCCCCAATAAAATCAGCAGTAGTGTGTCATAAATGCCTTGCAAAGTCCCTAACGCTAATTGTTGCGTTTGTAAGCCCAATGCTGGAATCAATTTGTATTGCAGCCAGGCGCGCAGCCACTCGGGCATCAGAATCGCCTTGAGGGAAGGAGACATAAGCACATTATAACTTTAAGTAAAGCTAAGTCAAGGTTATGTCATGTTCTTTGGGAAGGGACAGTCCATTGCTACGGCCGTTTCTTTCTGTTAAAATCGCTTTAGATTAGTAAACCATCTAAAGTAGTTCCGCAAAAAAGAGGGCCACATGCACCAAAGCATAACGTCTATTCTTTCCCTTACAGATATATTTGACACACTTACCGCCACACAATTAGAACTTATCGCCTCCATCTGCGTTTCCGATACACACCCGAAAGGGACCATCTTATTAGAAGAAAACGAAGATTCAGACGAACTCTACATTATTGGGCGTGGCGGCGTCGAAATTCTTATGAATCCGGGCGTGGTTGGCAATGCCGACGATCAACATCATGCTCCCATTTTATTGACCGAGCTTCGGCAAGGACAAGTATTCGGTGAAGTCGCTTTAGTAGACCAGGGGCATCGTTCCGCAACCGTTAAAATTAGCCGGGAAGACACCCAACTCCTGCGTATCCCTCGCGAACGCCTCATGTTGTTATGCGACACCTACCCAGAGTTGGGTTACAAACTCATGAAGAACCTGGCCGCCGACCTCGCCTTCAAAATTCGCAACACCGATTTAACCGTGCGCCAATATCAACTGCTTTTGTCGCAAAATAAAAAATCGATTCACTAACATCAAAGCTACCGTATGAAAGTAGAAATTGTCAGCATCAGCGCCGAACTGTTAATGGGGGACATCTTAGACACGAATACCGCCTATGTTTCGCGGAGTTTGCGCGAGATGAACGCCCAACTTACCTGCAAAGTAGTCGTTGGCAATGATTTGGAGATGATCGTGGACGCCTTCCAGGCGGCGCTGCGTCGGGCGGATGTCGTTTTGGCTATTGGCGGCTTAGGCGATGGCGCCAATGATTTTACCCGCCTTGCCGCCGCTCAGGTTGCCGGTCGGAGCCTGACGCCTCAATCGCCCGGCATTGAGGGCGCGCAACTTTTAGCCGGACCAGATGCCCATTTGAATGGCTTTTTGTTGGAAGCGCCGCAAGGCACATTGATTTGTTTGCCTGGAAAACGGCGCGAGATGGGCTATTTGCTCGATACAGAAGCGCTGCCGTACCTGAAACGGCAAATCCCAGCGACGGAACGGCAGTTAGGTTGGGTTTTATTGCGGACGGTTGGCGTGATGCAAAGTAGTTTGAAGCAGCGATTAGCCGATCTGGCATTGGATGCCCATCATCGGGTTATATATGATTCATATGCCGGGCAAACCAGTATTCAATTATGGGTTGAGGCGGATTCGCCGGAGCAGCTTACGCATGAATTGGATGCGATGAAGCAGTTGGTGTTGGAACGTTTAGGCGACCACGTGTATGGTGAAGGCGAAGCCCGTTTAGAAGATGTGGTTATGCGCTCATTGGTTAACAGGGAACGCCGATTGGCTGTTGCCGAATGCTATACGGAGCGAACGCTATCGCGCATGTTGTTGAAGGCGACGGCGTCTGTGAAGGCGCCCGATGATTTGGTAAATGTCTTGTCCGTGGGAACGTGGCCGGAAATTAACGAAGCGTTGCAAATAGATGATTTGACGCCGGAGGATGATTTGACGCGGTGGTGCCGGACAGTTTCTGAGCGGCTTTTACAGCGGGAAAAGACGGATGTCGGCTTGTTCGTTTATAAAAATGTAACGCAAGGCGGCGTTCAACTGTTGGTTACATTAGCCTCGCATATGGGGGTGTCGGTGATGCAGCGTTCTTTTGGGGGGCATCCTGAGAATATCAACCAATGGGCGGCGACGTTGGGATTGTCCCATTTACGCCGGTGGTTGATGGCCCATCAATAAAGCTATAATTTGAGAGTGAGCATTTTACGGGACGCGGATTGAAGCGATAACGCAGATTTTGTCCCTTATTGCGCCTGTTTATAGAATTGAGGTTTTGCAGTGTAAGAACTCCAATTCAAATCGGGCATTGGTTAAAGGAGATGGCGCGATGCGTATTGGCATGGTGACGGCTTGTTACAAACCGGTGATCAATGGCGTGACCCGGATGGTGGCGATGTATAAGCGGCATCTGGAGGCTTTGGGTCATGAGGTGATTGTGTTTACGTTGGGCGAGCCAGACCCGGCGGGAGAGGAGCCGAATGTGGTGCGCTCGCCAGCCATTTCTTTGGCAGAAGGGTATTATGTGAGTATGCGGTATACGCATGAAGCGCAGGATTTGTTGGGTCAGATGGATATTATTCATTGCCATCATTTGTTTATGAGTGTGGAGATGGCGCATCGTTACGGCCGTTGCCCTATCGTTTATACCAACCACACCCGCTACGATTTGTACACGGGCAGCTACACGCCATTACCCCAACCGACGGCCGATGCGTTGATGCGTCAGATTTGGCCGGAATTCACCGATTTTGCCGATGTGGTGATTACGCCGTCGGCCAGTGTGCGCCGGGTGATGTTAGATTTTGGCGTGCGCCGACCGATTGAGGTGATTGAAAATGGGGTGGATTTACGGCCGTTTCGCCAACCGGCGCATCCTTATTCCAAACAAGACTTGAATATCCCTGAATCAGCCATTTTGTTAGCCTATGTAGGCCGGTTATCTTCTGAAAAAAATCTGGATATCTTGTTACAGCAATTTTCCATCGCCCGCGATATTATGCCTAATATGCACTTGATGCTGATTGGCAAAGGAAATTTGGAGAAGGAGCTGCAAATTCAGGCGCGCCAGCTTGGTTTAGAGAATGTTGTCCATTTTATGGGTGCAGTTGGCTATGACCGCGTGAGTGATTATCTGGCGGCGGCCGATATGTTTGTAACGGCTTCCGTTAGCGAAGTCCACCCATTGACTTTGATTGAAGCGATGGCGGCCGGTTTGCCTGTGGCTGCTGTCGCTTCGCCGGGCATTGCCGATACGGTTGAATCGGGACGGTCTGGCTATTTGACGAATCAGGCGGAAGGCGGCCTGGCGGCGGCGATTGTGGGGTTGGCTGTTGACGATAAACGGCGTTGGCAGATGGGGCTGGCGGCACGGGAGGCCAGTGAACGTTTTGATATTATGCATACGGTATCCCGTACTTTGGAGTTGTATGAAAGGCTGCGGGCGGCGCGGCCTGATTTGGTGCGGAAGAAGAAGCACGGCCGTTGGGTGCGTAATCGAGAAAAATTAGAACCATTGGTGGCGCAGTTGGAACGGTTATTAAAACCAGCTGAAAAGCTGGGAACTGGGCCGCTGCGTCGCTTGATTACTGAATCAATGAGCGGCCCAGAGGACAGGGGGGATAATGGGTGACGGCCGTAATCCAGCGCCAAAAGACGGCCGTAAAAAACTAGGGGAGTGGGGAGAATCGGTTGCCGCCCATCATTTGGAAGCCAAAGGGTATAAAATTGTCGCCCGCAATTGGCGCTGCCGCCAGGGCGAGATTGATTTGGTGGCTGAAGTGGGCGAGGAGTTGGTTTTTGTTGAAGTGAAAACGCGCCGGGGGCGGGCGATGGGCTTGCCGGAAGAGGCGCTGACTCCCCATAAATCGCGTAAATTGTTGGAGCTAGGCCAGCTTTATATGGCGGCGCACGATTTAGATGTGGATTGGCGGATTGATTTGGTGGCGGTGGAGCTAGAACCATCCGGCAAACTGATGCGTTGCGAGCATATTCCGAATGCGGTGCTGGGATGGTAAAGCGGAAGGATGAAGGTGGAAGAATGAAGGCGGAATTTTTACCGCCGCTTTTGGTTCTCCTGGGGCCGACGGCCGTTGGCAAAACATCCCTTTCATTACGATTGGCGGCCGAGTTGGACGGGGAGATTGTGTCGGCTGATTCCCGATTATTGTACAAAGGGATGGATATTGGCACGGCCAAGCCATCGACAGCGGAGCAGACGGCCGTACCCCATCACCTGATTGACGTTTGCCGACCTGACGAGACGTTGACGCTGGCTGCATACCAACGGCTGGCTTATGCGGCGATTAGGCGTATTCAGGCGAACGGCCGTTTACCCATCCTGGTTGGCGGCACAGGCCAATATATGCGCGCTGTTGTGGAAGGATGGGGCATCCCCGAAGTGGCGCCGCAGCCCGCTTTGCGGCAGGCGCTGGAGGCGTTGGGCGGGCCGGAATTGGCGCGCTGGCTGCGCCAATTAGACCCCGTCGCCGCCGAAAAATTGGACCCGCGCAATGTGCGCCGCGTCATCCGGGCGTTAGAAGTGACGCTGGTAAAAGGGCGGCCTATTTCTGAATTACAACGTAAATCGCCGCCGCCGTTTCGCATATGCCAAATTGGGCTGCACCGCGAACGGGAACCTTTGTACACGCGCATTGATAGGCGGGTTGACCAAATGATGGCTGATGGACTGCTGGCAGAATTGGAAGCGCTGCGGGGCAAGGGGTACGGCCGTTCTCTCCCGGCGATGAGCGGCCTCGGCTACCGGCAGTTGTGGGCTTATCTGGATGGCGAGATGAGTTTGGATGAGGCG
This sequence comes from Anaerolineae bacterium, assembly GCA_024762695.1. Taxonomy (GTDB): domain Bacteria; phylum Chloroflexota; class Anaerolineae; order Promineifilales; family Promineifilaceae; genus JACKCC01. Next base: position 17,027 of record JANTGY010000017.1, on the reverse strand, counting down.
GTGGATCGCATTAAATTTGAAACGCACCGTTTTGCCCGCCAACAAGCGACCTGGTTTCGCCGCGACGATCCGGCTGTTGCCTGGTTTGATATGGCCGAAGATGGGGTGGAAACGGCCGTTCTTTCGTTCGCGCAAAAGTGGTTAAACGCAGGGAAATCGTAAAACGTAAGACGCGAAACATGATAAAACTGTGACGCAAGACGCAAGACATAAGACGCAAGACGCAAGACATAAGACGCAAGACGCAAGACGTAAGACGCAAGACGTTTTACGAGGCATTCATGAAACACCTACTCATCGTTAACGGCCTGGAAGCCCCCTTACTCCGACAATTCGGCTGCGATTGCGCCCGCTGCGCCGATTCTGCGCCGCAGGCCAATACCTCCGTCTCGCTCATCAGCTTAAACGGCCGTGGCGAAACCGCCCATCATATTCTGTTCGATATTGGTATGGCAGTGACGGATAATCTGTTCCGCTCGCCTTATTTGGCGGGAACGCGGGCGCGGTTAGATTGGCTGGTTCTCACCCATTGGCATCCCGACCATGTGAATGATTTGAACCGTTTGCTGGTTTCTTATCACTTGAACCGCATCCGCCGCCAGGAAGAACCGACGCCAGTGCCCTTGTGGTGTCGCAGCGGCACGGCTGATTGGCTGCAAAGGGAACATGCGTATGAATGGGATACTTATTTGCAGCCGTATTGTTCCGGCGAAAATCAGCCGCCAGGGACGGTTTTGCCGCCGCTGCCCATCAATTTACCGGGCGTGACGATTACGCCAGTGACTGTTTCGCATTATGGGGCCGACCGCTGCGCGCAGGACAAGCAAAGTACCTGTTATAGCTGCGCGGCGTATGTGGTGGAAACGGCCGTCGCCAAGACTGTGCTGCTGTGGGATATTGATAATCAAAATGAGTGGTTGGTAAACCCGCAAACGGAGGCTGAGGAAACGGCCGTGCGCCAATTATCCAACGCGGATTATCTATTCATAGACGCAACTTTTTGGAGCGTCAAGAATAAGCCGACAACCCATCCTGGTTTTGGCAATGTGCAGCGCTATGCACGCGTCCTAACCCCCAGCCAGACCTTGCTGGTACACTTATCCGGGCATCCAGACGGTCGGGATAACGAGGGGTGGGGGTGGACAAACGGCCGTTGGCAAACGGAAGCGCAAAAAATATGGATCGCCAAAAACCTGCCTGGGCAGGTAACGGTACCCTCAATTGGCGATGAATTTGTAGTGGGTTAACGGCTGTGCTGCATCGCACCGTCATAAGCAGATTGAGCCAGAGAAAAAGCGAACTGCTTAATTGATAATAAGCGGTGTTCCCGGTGGTGGTGCGGGACAATTTTGATACGGCCGGAACCAGAACAAGTAGGACACATAACCGTCTTCTGCTGCTGATCTTGCTCCCCGCGCCCCATGCAAGCGTCGCAAATAACGTGATTCATGATGCCTCTTTTCTCCTCTAAATCAACTTCCGCGCATTACCTTCATATCGCGTAACGCTAAACTATAAATGTAGTCGCTAAACGATAGGAAAAAGTAACGGGCAACTTTGTAAACAGCGATAATTAGCGCTTGGTCGGATTATGCGAATCGCTCGGTGAGAAGTAAATGAGCCAATTGTCCTACCGACAAACCCGATCCGCTATTTTTGGTACAATTACTCTTTATGACGATTGAACCAACCTTCTGGGTACGGGATATTCCCATTTATGGCGATGCAATACTTTCGCCCATGGCCGGTTTCTCCGATGTGCCTTACCGCGCTTTGTGTCGCGCATTCGGTTCGGCTATGAATTACACTGAATTTGTGCCGGTGGATTCATTGCAAGGTAAGCGGAACCCCCTCTGGAACCGGCTAAACAAAAAGCCGAATGAGCATCCGATTGTTTTTCAGATTTTCGGCAACGACGCGAAAAAGATTTTGCGTGGAGCGCAGCGTGTTGAGGCGATGGAGCCGGATATCATTGACATCAATATGGGCTGCTCCACGCGCAAAGTAAGCGGGCGCGGCGCCGGTGTGGGCATGATGATCCAGCCTGAATTGGTGGCGGAAACGTTTCGCTTGCTCACCAAACATCTTTCTGTGCCCGTGACGGGTAAAATTCGGCTGGGCTGGGACGATGATCGGCGTAATTTCATAGAAATCGCCCGTATTATGGAAGATAACGGCGCTTCGTTGGTAGCCCTCCATGCGCGCACCAAAGAGCAGAAATACAATTACGAAGCCGATTGGGACGCTATTGCTGAGTTAAAACAGGCGGTTAACTTACCCGTGATTGGTAATGGGGATGTGCGCGTTCCGGCTGACATTGACGCTATGAAGACGCATACCGGCTGCGATGGGGTGATGGTGGGGCGAGCGGCCGTTGGCAACCCCTGGATTTTCGCGCGTAAGGATCGCGCCGACCTATCAATCCATGAAATTACGGATACAGTTCGGCTGCATTTACGGGAAATGTTGGAATATTATGGAAATCCATTTGGGTTGGTGTTGTTCCGTAAACATTTGCGCCGTTATTTTTCGGGGTATGCGGTAAAGCCGCTTTTGCAGCCGATGTTGGTTACCGAGGATGCGGCGGAGTTTGAGCGTTTATTGCGTAAGCTGGAGGAAGAGCTAGAGCGAGAGGGGGGTTAATGATCTGGTTTTGCGCTGCGGCTGCGGTACAGGATGAGACCGATGAGACCGCCGATGACGGTGGTGAGCAGGCCGGCCCAACTGCCCAGGTTTAGATTGTTGAGAACGGCCGTTCCCGGTAATTCCAGTATGTAATAAATGTAAATCAGCAGTCCGCCCGTAGTCCCCCAAGAAAACCACCCAATCCGCTGCGTTAATGACGCAGCGCTGTTAAATGTTGCGCTGACCGTCCCAATGACAAACAGGCCAGCCAGCATAGCCAACATCATCTGAAACTCCGAAAGGGCGATGCGGACGGCCGGTTCCTCCGGCGGCAATGGCGTGGGGATGGGGGTGAGAGTGGGCGAGGGGTTGGGCGTATCAGTGGGAGCGGGCGTTTCGGTGGCGGTGGCGGTAGGCGGCGGCGTAGATGTGGGCGTGGCGGTGGGGATGATGATGGCGACTTGCGCGCCGCCCTCGATGAGGATGTCTACTTCTTGCGAGATAACGGCTTCCCCGGAAACGGCCGTAATCCTGAACTGACCTGGCCCGGTGCGCGCTTCCAATACGTAATCCAGGCGCGCCACCCCATCAGTTGTCGATGTCGTGGCAATAATGCTGACTAATCCTTGAATGCGATCTAACTGCTTAAATTCAACCTGCGTGCCATCGGGAACAGGGTTGCCATTGTGATCGCGGATGATGCCAGTTTGTAAATGCAGGGTATCGCCGACGGCCGTTTCCAACGGCGCTTCACTCGGGGGTGACTGAATCGCTCCCTCATTGACAATATACAACTCCAGTACCTGGCCGGGGTCAGGCTGCGTTTGGGTAAATAACTCGTAGCTAATCCCTTCAATGTCTACCGGCGACGCCCCGCTCAATGGCGATTCCAGAAACAAGGCCCGGACTGAAGCGTCAATAAACGCATCCGTTTTGCTGTAAACGCCATAATAGGCTGTCAGCTTGCTAATCTCTGTCGTGTCCAGGTAATAGGGTGCATTGTAGGCAAAAACGACGATCTGGCTGTTACGAACAATATCTGGTCTTTCAGCTAAAAATAATTTAAGCGCTTGTGATTCGTCGGCGTTGTCCAACATGGCAAAAATAATCCATGTTGTGTCGCGCAGCGCTTCTTGCACGGCATAACCCGGCGGCAGCGGCGTGGGAGCCGGCGTGGGCGGCGTTGTGCCTTCGTTCGTTGTCGGTGTCGCTTCAGGTTCGGCGTCGGCGGGTGGCGGTGTGGGGAGTATAATTGGCCCCTGGGCGGCCAGGAAGGATTGCAAATCGGCAAAGGCGAAGCTGTTGATTTGCGCGGCTTGTACCTGATTGCTGCCTTCTGGCCCATATAACGCCAGAATGCGTTCTTGCAGGGCCGTTTCGCTAATGAGGGGCTGGGGCTGGCAGAAACTGCACTGCTGGGCTTGACGCACATCGGTAAAAATGGTGATTTTGTCATCGGCGCCAGGCGGACTGGCTAATCGTTCGGCCAATTCGGCCTGACTGGGGGAAATGAGCGTGATAGCCGATTGGGCTAGATCGGTTAAATCAATAATGCCTTCTTCTGTTGCGTTAGGCTCAACCGCGCTGTCTAACAAAATGTTGCTCAGGGAAAAATCATCCCCGTACAGACGCAGTTTAAGCTGTAAAATACGCAAAACGGCTTCGTCTACCCGTTGTTGGAAGGTTTGGTCTGTTAGGTATTTTTCGCGGAACCAGTCGAGCGTGTCCCGGATATTATTGATCTGCTCGGCGTAGGCAGCGTCATCGATAGCAAAGTTATCGAGGAAAAGTAAATCGTTTCCGGCTAGGAGGGCGTCTTTGGCGACCTGACGATGGGGAAATAGCTGCTCGGTGTCGTCGTAAAATCGTTTGACGGCGCGGACGCCGAGGGCGTCGGAAACAATAACGCCGCCGTTTTGCCGCCAGCCGACAAATTCTGGCAGTTCCATCAGGGCGGTCAACGCTTGCGGATCGAAGCTAACTGGGGCAGTGGTAGCGCGGATGTTGCCCTGAAAGCCCTGGTAACGAATGTGGGTTGCCAGAAGTGCGTCGGCGATGGCGGCCTCTTCTCCACTGGTTACGGCAAAGAAGGGGGCTAACTCGATTTGTTTGAGCTGCTCCAGAGATTTGCGAACGGTGGGCACTTCCTGGTCAATGGGGCGGTCGCTGCTGCCGTTGCCAGGGAAATGTTTGGCGACGACGGCCAGTCTGTTTTGGCTGCCGATATGGATGCCGGTTGTGTAGGCTTGCCCCATCAAGCCGACCCAATAGGGGTCGCCGCCAAAGGCGCGTACGCTCATATCGCTGGGAGCGCCGGGGGCTGGGTCTTCCAGCACGTCCAGCGACGGCCCTAATAGCATGTTGATGCCGATGGCGGATAGTTCGCGGCCTAGAATTTCGCCGACGTTTTGGGCGTGTTGGGGCTGCCAGGCGGCGCCGATGGCCATGTTGTTGGGCAGTTCGGTTAAGCCGTTGAGGATGGCGCTGTTGGGGTAGCCGTCTCCTTCTTGGTTGACGGCGATGAACAGGGGAACGGCCGTGCGGTCTTCGCTTGGCAGGGCGGATAGGTCATTGGGGAAATCGTCGCTATCTAAATCGGCCGTTGTGATGCCCAGGATAGATAATTGTTGTAAAGCGTTTGTCAGGTCGGTGATTTGTTGTGGCGTATTGAGTGGCTCGCCGTAGCCGGTGATGTTGTTGTTTTCGGGCAGCAGGGCGACGCCGCCAATACGGTAGTTGACGATGAGATCGGCGATTTCGCTTTCGATGTCCGCCTTATCGCCTTCAAAGGCGACGAGGAAGAGTTGACCGACTCGCTCTTCGACGGTCATGGCGTCGAGCAGGGATTGGGCGGCGTCGCCTGGGCTGTCGCCGATTTGAGCGGAAACGGCCGTTCTCCCGTTGCCGGATAATAAAAATAACAGCGTAAAAATGGCGATAAACCCAATCCGCCTAGCCCAATGCGACATGACAAACATTAAAAGGCTGACGTCTTTTCCAACGAAAAACGTTAGCCTGATTCCTGTAATTTGACTAATAAATCATTGTGCGAAACTTAACGTGAGGCAATGCGGCGTTTTTGCATAGGGATTAAATTTCGCTGATCAGATTATACCGCAGATTGCTAAGTCGAACACCTGTGTTACAATCGCTCGACCTTATTGTTAGGAGTAGGGCGTAAGGAGTAGGGCGTAAGGGTTTGTTGCTACTCATTACTCCCTACTTCTTCTATTTGCGAGAGCCTTATGAGTGATAAAGTACGCAATGTTCTGGCTGTTTTATTGTTAATTATGTTGGCCGTCAGCGCGTTTACGGCCGGTTATTTTACCAACGATTTTGTTGAGCTGCGGTTTGGCGGCACGCTGGTGCGCGATCAACAAGAATTTGACGTGTTTTGGGAAGCCTGGGATCGGATTGATTCTGTTTTTCTGGGGGAATTACCTACGGCGAAACAGATGACTTATGGAGCCATTCAGGGCGCCATCGCTTTGCTGGATGATCCGTATACGGTTTTTGTGGAACCTGTGGCGCGGCAGCAGGAAATCCAATCGCTGCAAGGCACGTTTGGCGGTATTGGCGCGTTCCTTTCCCGGCCAGAAGAGAATGGCGAGATTATTTTGGAGCCGATGCCGGGCAATCCGGCTGAAGCGGCGGGCATTTTATCGCAGGATGCGCTGCTGGCGGTGGATGGGGTTGAGATTACGGCCGTTATGACTGTCGCTGAAGTCGCCGAGCTTATAAAAGGGGAGATTGGTACGGCCGTCACGTTAACCGTGCGTCACCCAGACGAAACCGAGTCGGTAGACATTGAAATTGTGCGCGATCGTATCCTTGATCCTTCCGTCAGCTTCCGGCTACTGGCACAAGATGAGACAGTAGGCTACATTCGCCTTTCCCGGTTTAGCGGCGAGAGCAGCAAAGAAGTGGCCGAGGCGATTGCGGCTTTGCTGGAGCAGGGCGCGGAAAAATTGGTGTTGGACATGCGGCATAATGGCGGCGGTTTGTTGGATGCGGCCGTTGATGTGACTGATCATTTTTTGACTAACGGCCCTGTTTTGTATCAACAGAGCCAGGACGAAGGCGAACGTGTTTACGAGGCGACAGATGAGACGTTACTGCCCGACATGCCGCTGGTTGTTTTGGTGGATGGGGGCACGGCAAGCGCGGCGGAGATTGTTGCCGGCGCTTTGCAAGATCGGGAGCGAGCGATTTTAATTGGCGACCATGCTACGTTTGGCAAGGGGTCGGTGCAGTTGGTCTTTGATTTGAGCGATGGCTCATCGGTGCATGTCACATCGGCGCGCTGGTTTACGCCGGATCGCCATCAAATTGACCAACAAGGATTGCAGCCGGATATTGTGGTGGAAATTACGCAGGAAGCGATTGATAACGGCCGTGACGATGTATTAGAACGGGCGATTGAGGAATTGGGTAAGTAGCGGAGCGGCGCGGTTGCGAGGCAATTATTCTTTTGCCTGCGGCTTCTCGCTGGAATTAGATTATGAATGAAACTGAGAATCAATCACGGAATAAGGCGATTTGGATGGGTGTGGGCGGGTTGGCGGCCGTTTCCCTTTGTTTGTGCATGGGATTGGCTGGCTTTGCGATTGGGCGGTCTACGACCGAGACGGAGACCGTAGTCGAAACACGGACGGTGACGGAGACGGTAATCGTAGAAGTGACCCGCGAGGTGGAGATATTTGTTGAGGAAGATGTGCCGGAAAGCCCGACGGCCGTGCCGACGGCCGTTCCCCCAGCTCAAGATGAGAGTGATGGAGGGGAGACGGCCGTGCCGCCTGTGCAGGCCGAAATGGACTTTTCCGCATTTGATGAAGCCTGGGATGTCATCGAACAAAATTACGACGGCGACATCCCCGACGAACAAGAACTACTTTATGCTGCGATTGAAGGTTCCATCGAGGCGTTGGGCGACGACCATACGCGATTTATTCGCCCTGAGGTAGCCGCCCGGCTGCGCGAGGATATGGGCGGTTCAGTCTCTGGCATTGGCGCTTTTGTGCGTGAAACCGATGAAGGGTTTTTTGAGATTGTGGCTCCCATCGAAGGGCAGCCGGCTGATTTAGTCGGCTTGCACCCTGGCGATATCGTTTACACTGTTGATGGTGAATCGGTAATTGGCATTAGTTTTGATGAGGTGATTTTGCTGGTGCGCGGGCCAAGCGGCACGACTGTTGTGCTGACCGTTTTGCGCGAAGGCGAGGAAGAACCGTTGGAATTTTCTATCGTTCGCACCACATTTGAAGTGCCGGTTGTTGAGGCTGAAATGCTGGAGGACAATATCGCTTACATTCGGCTTCTTGAGTTTAATCGCAATGCCGAGAGCCGGATTCTGGAAGAATTAGATGCGTTGTTGCCTCAGCAGCCACAGGGGTTAATTTTGGATTTGCGTAATAACCCCGGCGGTTTTCTTGACCAATCGGTGGCAGTGTCCGACATTTTCTTGCCGGAGAGTGTTGTTCTGTTTGAACGGAACCGCTATGGATTGGATCATACTTTCCGTGCCGACGATGGCGATGCAGCTGAGACGATTCCTTTGGTTGTATTGGTGAATGAAGCCAGCGCCAGCGCGTCGGAAATTGTGGCCGGAGCGGTGCAGGATAACGGTCGTGGCGTCATTATTGGCGCCGTGACTTTTGGTAAAGGATCGGTGCAAACTATCGCGACGCTTTCCGATGGCGCGGAACTGCGCGTAACCATTGCGCGTTGGTATACGCCAGCCAATAACACCATTGATAAAGAAGGCATTACGCCAGATATTGAGGTAGAGACGCCGCTAGAGTTTGGCGGTGAAGATGATGGTCAATTGCAGCGAGCCATAGAATTTATTTTGAACGGAGAGTGATGAGTGTGAAGGATTGGCTGGAAACTAAACCCAACCCCTAAACTTCATCCCTTTTAGACGATGGGTATAAAAATTGTTTCTAACAACAAACGGGCAACGTTTGATTATCATTTATTAGAGCGTTTTGAGGCAGGATTGGCGTTGACGGGCACGGAGATTAAATCTATTCGCGCCAGCCAGGTAAGTTTACGCCGCAGCTATGTGCAGGCGCGCGGCGATGAGTTGTGGCTGCTGGAGGCGCATATCGCGCCGTATGCCTATGGTAATCGGGAGAATCACGACCCGACCCGGCCGCGTAAGCTGCTGCTGCATCGACGCCAGATTAACAAGATTATTGATGAGTTGAACCAGAAAAAATTAACGGCCGTTCCCACCAAACTTTATCTCAAAGGCGGATTGGCTAAAGTGGAAATTGCGCTGGCACGGGGTAAACAGAAATACGATAAACGGGCCGACTTGGCCAAAAAGGATGACCAACGGCGGATGGAGCGAGCGCTGCGCGACAAGTACCGCTAAAACAAAAAAACGTGAAACGCTCTGGACGTTTCACGTTTTAACGCTGTGGTCAACCCTACCGTTGCAGTTCTCCCTCTCTATGATTCCAATAATTGCTGTAGTTTACGATTTATAATCGGATCTAACGCTGCCGCTTGTGCGGAAGCCTTCATACGCCGCAGTACTTCGCGGAGATTTTCAATTTGACGCGCTACCAATACTGGATTTGGTTTGACTTGGATTGATGCGAGTGAATTATTCATTGTTACTTCCTTCATTTCAACACCTTTTATAACTAGCCACAAACCATATCTTAAAGCGATACACTTACGATATACATTACAACAATAGCCCTATAGTACTATAAAAATTCAGAGTGGAGTGTAATGTTTGCCGCCTGGCTTTTGTAAATTAGGCTACATTTTGTTTGCTTGGGCGCTGAGCCAGATGAGGAGGGTGAAAACGGCCGTGCCCAATACCGCAAACATGATCAATTTCATCAGGGGGGTGGGCGCAAAAATAGCGACTAATCCAAAGGCCAGGGCGACGGCGTAATAGCCGAGTACAATCCGACGTGTGGGCAGCCCGCCATCCGATAATCGGAAATGCAAATGACCCCGGTCGCCGTGCAGCGGGCTTTGCTTACGGCGCAGACGGTCTATGATTTGCCAGGCTACATCCAAAATGGGGACGGCCATCACCAAAAGCGCGGTGGCGATTTTGGCCGGGGAAATGATGGCTAATGTCGCCAATTGGTAGCCTAGAACGTAAGCGCCGGCCGATCCCAAAAAAATACGCGCCGGCGCGAAATTAAATGGCAAAAATCCTAGCAAAGCCCCTGCCAACGCCAGTGGAAATGCGGCGACTGTGTATTGACCGGTCTGTTGGGCGATTTGGTAGCTGTGCCAGGCAAACATGAAGGCGGCAATGGTTCCCACACCCGCCGCCAGACCGTCTAAGCCATCCAAAAAGTTGACGGTATTGACCATGCCCACAATCCAAAACAGGGTCAGCAGCCAGATGAGAAACGGCCGTACAATCACCAACGGATCATCATAAATAAAAAGGAAAGCCATCGGGCCTGTCGTCCATAAAGCGCCCGATGGGAGCGGGTTGGTGAACCGCTCAATGAATACTTCGTACCAAATGGCGACGCTCGCTCCCGCAAAATAGATGACGAATTGCAGCCAGGGGGGTAAATCGAACCAATCGTCTAGTAAGCCGCCAATAAATACGATGAGCGTGCCCCAAAATATGCCGGTTAGAAGCTGGCGGTCATCGGTTCCGGGTTGGGTTGGGAGCAGGCGATAAATGACGGGCGTCGCCAGCAAGAGTGCGCCCATCAAGGGTAAGCCGCCTAATTTGGGAATACGGCCGTGATGCTTTCGTCGCCCGCCCGGTTTAGCTACCACACCCCAGCGCAGGGACAACCAACGGGCCAACGGCGTCAGCGCCGCCGAGGCGATGAAAGCAACAATGAAAATAATCAGATAGGTCATTAACTGAAAAGGTGAAGAGGCGATGGGGTGAAGAGGTGAGGGATTTCACCTCCACACCTCTTCATCTTCATTATCCCGTGCCAAACTGCCGATCGCCGGCATCGCCCAGGCCGGGGACGATGAAGCCGACATCGTTGAGGCGTTCGTCAATCTTGGCGATGTGGATAGGGACGTCGGGATGCGCTTTTTGCAGGGCGGCGATGCCTTCCGGCGCGGCCAATAAGCCGACGAATTTGATGCGATTGGCCCCCCAGTTTTTTAAGATGTCTATGGTGGCCGCCGCTGAGCCGCCCGTCGCCAGCATGGGGTCTAGAACCAGGCAGACTTGCACAGTGGGGGCAGTGGGTAGTTTGTTGTAATAGGAGACGGGCTGGAGGGTGCGCTCGTCGCGGTAGAGGCCGATGTGCCACACTTCGGCGCCGGGCATCATCTCCCAAATGCCATTGACCATGCCTAATCCGGCACGTAAAACGGGGATGAGGCCGATTTTGTCAGCCAGTTCATCGCCAACGGCCGTTCCCATCGGTGTTTCAACATTTACTTGATGTACGCCCAAATCGGCCGTTGCCTCATACGTCAAAAGCAGCGTAATCTCCCGCACCAATTCGCGGAATTTCTTGGGTTTCGTGCTCGCATTCCGCAAAAGGGTTAACTTGTGCTTCACTAATGGGTGCTGCGATTCATAAACCATATTCTTCCTCCTGCAAATTTTTGTCTATCTAATTGTAGCGTGAAACGTAAAACGTGAAACGTAAGAAAGAACCCCTCACGTTTTACGTTTCACGTTTTACGTTTATAATCCCATGCAAATCCAAGACAGGCAACCCACGATTTATGAGCGATAAACAAACGCCAAAGCGACACATTTCAGGACAAAAAAAGAGTGAAGACCGGGGGCTGGACGGCCTTATCCGGCCGCAGCGGTTAGATGAATTTATTGGACAGGAACGGCTAAAGACCAATTTGTCTATTTTGATTGAGGCTGCGCAAGCCCGTGAAGAACCGCTGGATCATGTGTTGTTTCATGGCCCGCCGGGTCTGGGTAAAACAACGCTGGCCCATGTGGTCGCCAATGAGATGAATGTCAACATCCGCATCACGGCTGGCCCAGCGATTGAGCGCGCCGGCGATTTGGCGGCGATTTTGACCAATTTGCGGGCGGGGGACATTTTGTTTATTGATGAAATTCACCGGTTGGGGCGCGCGGTGGAAGAGATTTTGTACCCGGCGATGGAAGATTTTGTGCTGGATATTGTGGTGGGCAAGGGGCCAGGGGCCAAGAATGTGCGTCTGAAGCTGCCCAAGTTTACGGTGATTGGGGCGACGACGCGGCTGGCGCTGCTGACATCGCCATTACGGGCCAGATTTGGGGCTGTGTATCGGATGGATTTTTATGAACAGGCAGCGATGGAGACGATTGTGACGCGCGGGGCCAGGATTTTGGATGTGCCGATTGAGCTAGCGGGGGCGACTGAGATTGCCCGCCGGTCGCGGGGCACGCCTCGCGTATCTTTGCGTTTGTTGCGTCGCGTGCGGGATTATGCACAGGTGCGGGCAGAGGGCGAGATTACAGGGGAAACGGCCGTTGCCGCGCTCAACTTGCTGGAAATTGACAACCTGGGCCTTGATAATCTCGACCGCCGCGTGCTGCGATCCATTATCGAGAAATTTGGCGGCGGCCCGGTAGGCCTCGACACGATTGGCGCCTCAATTAGTGAAGAATCAGATACGATTATGGATGTGGTTGAGCCGTACTTATTGCAGTTGGGCTTTTTGGAACGGACAGCGCGCGGGCGGGTTGCCACGCCGCACGCTTACAAACATTTGGATATTCCGCTCAAGGCAGACGGAACGCAAGCGGCGTTATTTTAAATTCATCATTCATCATTCATCATTCCTGGTTCTTCCAGGGTTTCCGGTTCGCGCAGCATGATATAGAGTAAAAGGGCAATGCCAGAGGAAAGAGCGATGTCGGCGACATTAAAGACGTACCAATCTAAAATTGGTATATCGAGGGTTGGTTGGAGCAGCGGCCGTAAATTGAAATTCAAAAAGTCGGTCACATGCCCAATCCTGATGCGGTCAATCCAATTGCCCAGCGCGCCGCCAAAAAGAAGTCCCAAAGCGATCCGCAATTTGATGGTCGCGGCTGGCAGTTTGTAGTTGAAGTAAGCCAGCCAGACAATGACAAAGACGGCCAGAACGGTAATGATCCACTTCGTCTGCGGTAAAAAGCCAAAAGCCATGCCTGTGTTGGCGACATGGGAAAATTGAAAGTAAGGATATAAGCTGGGAAATGGGGCCAGGCTGGTGTTCAGGGGGATCCGAGCCTCGATTTGCCATTTAGAAAGCTGGTCGAGCAAAATAATCATCCCGCCAATCCAGCCAAACAGGCGCCGGTTTTGATACGCTTTCTCTGTTCCCGTTTTTGTCTCTGTCATTGATTTATCTCTACCTAATAGTTTCGTTTTGCCGATATTTTACCAATCCTGGCACAACGTCACCAGAAACGGCCGTTACGCTTACACAATTATCACATTTCGGCATGGTGCAAAAACATTCTTTTTATCTTTACAAATTTATGGCCTCCAGGCGTTGGCCCGCGCGGGGCGCGCAGCGCCGAGGCGACGTCCCCTAAGTTTGGCTGGTAACCAACGATAAATCTGTAAAGATGATTTTGTTCAAAATGAACCACATCCACATTTCAAAGAAAAAGGGCCTGGTTTCGTATAGAAACCAGGCCCGGTGGGAACGATAGAGCCGGCTACCGATTCGCGTAAAGGTTCATGTAGTAGTTGCGACTGTAATCCGTCGTTTGGCCCGGATCGCGCATATCTGTTGTGTGGCACCAGCCAGTCTTATGGCCCATATTGTTGGCTCCGCTCAACTGCCCGGCCCACTTTTCAATCACGCCATCATCGGGATCGTCCAGGAACAAGTCGGTGGCAATGTTGCAGTAATCATAGCGCCACCATTTGTCGGTGAAGGATGTGGTGTAGTAATAAATGCGGCTGCGCGCCCAAGAGGGAATGCCCGAAAGCCACAAAGCTGCGCCATCATAGGTTAAGTCCCAATTTGTGCCGCAGCCGGCGCCGAAAATCTCGCCAATCAACGCCAAACTACCGGCCAGTGACGTGCCCTGGTAAGGCGTGCCCACGCTTTGGATGAGACGGGAACCAGACGAGTAATCCAGGCCGCTCCAGTAGTAGGTGTACAGATGCAGCGAGGCCGCGCCGCCCTGACTGTGGGCGACAATGCCGAAGGAATCGTATTGGCTGCCAAAATCGCGGATGAGGTTGGCGAATTCGTCGTGGGTGCGGTTCTGGTTGTAATCCTGAAAGACGGTGTAGTCGGTGAAATGGGAGGTGGGCCAGGAGCCTTCGGAGCAGTAGCCGTGTACGAGCATGAGCTTGCTGCCGCCAACATAGGTGGGGAGAGCGGCGGTACGTTTCATCGGTGTTGGCGCGGCGCCCATGAGCATTTCGTCGGTGACGGCCGTTGTCCGACCATTTGCATTTGCCTGTTCGGGCAGCGCTATCACCCGCAAGCGCAGCCGGTTCAATTGAGCGATGGGGATGTGGGTCGCCATATCGCTGACGGTTACATTGCGTAATTCCAGGCCGCCTTTGACGTCAGCCAATGCCAGCCAGCCGCCGTTTAATTCCAGGGGTAAGGTCAGTCGATGGCCGTTTGGCTGCGGCGTAACGATGCCGCCAATCCAGGCTACGGGCGTCATGCCTTCGCTGTTCCGCCCCCAAACTTCGGCCGAAACCTGAACGTCTGTCGTCGTTTCGGTGAGGGCGTAGGCGTTGAGGTTGAGGCGTAAATTATTGTCGGCGGTGACGGCCGTTTGCGCGGCGCGGGTAGATAATCGCAAGGAAGGGGTGACAACGGGGAACACATGCTCGCTGGTTCGCATGAAGGCTTGCCCGTCGGGTGTTGTGCCGTTTAAGACGATTTGGGCGGTGTATGTACCGGGCGCTGCGGCGGGAATCAGGCCGCCAAATACGCCATCGCCCGCCGCGCCGTCGGCGTGACGGCCGTCGTCAGCCATCGTAATCGTTAAATTTTGCCCATCAGGGGCGTTCACGCGCATTGTCGCGGTAGCGATGACGCCGCCTAACGGGGCTGGCGCGCCTTCGGGAGCGGCCAGGGCGTCGTCATACAAATAGGCAGCCAGACCGATATCTTGCCCGGCGACGAGGTTGTAACTGCTCAAGTGAGCGTAAGCGTGGTAAGGACTGTTGCTGGTGGCAACCAAATACCCGTCGGGTTCGGTTCCGTTGAAGCTGTTCGGCGCAGCGGATGTCACCACCACTGACAATGGGCCGCTTTTCACATTGTCTACGGTCAGCAAATCTCCTTGATAGCTGTCGCCTTCGGCCAGACCCAGCGCGCCGTCTGTGATTTGGGGGGTGAGTTTACGGCCGTCGCTTGTTTTGAGCGCTACCGTCCATTGTCCCGGCTCCGGGGCCAGGGCCAGCAGCGAGAACTCTGAGCCATCGGCGGGCAAAACGCCGCGCCACTGCCAGACGCCATCCCTTCTTTCTTCCAAATGAACGGGGATCATGGCTGCTCCTGACCGAACGCCGGATTGGGCCGGGTCGGGCAGTTGCAGTTGGGCCATGTCATCGGGCGGGGCGGCGACTTGTTTTGTCAGGGGCGTTGCGGGGGCGGGGGCCGGGGCGGCCAGGCTGCCTCCGACGATGACCAAACTCAACAGAAGTACCAACAGGATCAAAAAATTGCGCTTGTGCATGAAACCTCCTTCAGCTAAAACGCGCTTGTTCGCCTGGCGCGAATGCGCCGACGATACAATAAGATATGTGGTTGCCTGCTTCCGATACAGATGGGAACGTGTGTCATTATAAAGGGACGGCCGTAATTTGCAAAAAAATGCACGGCGCTGTCAATTTATGGTATAGTGCCTCCAATCTCAAAACCCAAAACGCAGTAGGAGAAACATCATGAGCGACGATATAACCCGAATAGTCGAATCGGCCCAACGGCTGGGTGTGGAAGTGGATGAAACCGAGGCTTTGCAATGGTTGACGGCGATGGCGGCCTGGGATCAGGAGAGCGACATCGTGGTTGACGCGGAAAGCGGCGTGTTTGGCCATGCGATCACCATGCTTGATTTTAGCCCGGAGGAATTGGCCTATTTTCGTCAGATCGGCCAATTGGTTGAGTTTCATGATGAGCCGGGTGTTGTCGAATCGGCGTTAGCGCTTTCCGGCTCGGCGGCACAGTCCAAAATTCAATCATTTCCTGGCGACTGCGATTTTTTTGAACGGATTAACATCATTGCCGCGACGGAAGATGAAGCCCTGGCGACGTTGGCTCGGATTATTGGCGAAAAGGCTTTGACGACGGAGAAGGGGCCGACTTATCAACTAACAGAAGTGCGTTTTGGTTCGTATCCAGAGACGATTGTGCGCGACGGCCGTATCCAAAATGCGGGTTCTTCCATCGCCTGGCGGCCAGATGAGGTGCGCGCCGGAAAAATTGACGCTTTTTACGAAGACGGTCGTCGCGCTGTGATTCGCTGGGAAGATGCCGCCCAAGATCCCGGTTGGTGCAAGCTCGATTGGATCATCGCCGATCCTATTCGCGGCAAGCTGTCCAATGCCAGTAATATGCTCGATGTGACCTGGGAAGCGCCAGACGGCCGTGTCATCCCCCTTGACGGCTATCTTGACCCTTACTTTCAAGAAGTCTACCTGGACGCCGGCTCAATCCCCGTCTTTTCCAAACTGGTGAAGCATGTATCCGACGACGCCCTCGATTCCTACGTGCATCAATTGGAAAAAGAAGTCAAAAAATACATTTGCGGCCAGGGCGATTTGAATTACGGCAAAGCGGCCAAGCGCATGTACAACATCTTCCGTTATACCGGCCGTTATCAAGAAGCCGCTTTTCTGCGCGAGCTGTTTGACGAGCCAACAACCGTCCTTTATCAGGTCTGGTCGCTCGTCCGCACGCTGGATGAGGCCCTGCTGCCTAATTCCGGCATTGCCCTCAATGCTGTTTACCGTCAAGCTGACGAGTTAATTCTCAGCGTTGTCGAGAATTTAGAGGGGGATGAAGAAGTCGAAGTCGTTCGGTCGCTGCTGCAAGTGCGTCATGCGCTGATGGATAAGGAAGAGGATGAAGACCAGTGGCAGGCAGAAGTGGCGGCAGCCCGCGGCGCGACAATACATATCGTCAACAACTTCTTTCACGAAAAGCTGACGGCGCTGCCCCCCATTAAGGCGTATATGGAGCAGTTCCAGTAATCAAGTCGCGTTTCTCCAAATCATATAATCCATACGCCGCCGCCAAATACTCAATCGGATGACGCGACGGCTTATCTGTGCCATGTTCCATCTGCCAACGACATGTTTCCGAATCGCAGGCCGTCATCTCTACCTCATCCCCCTGGTCGCGGACAAAATCGAACAATTCCGCACCCACATCCATGCTGATTTGGTATTTCTCGACTTTGTAGCCATACGTTCCGGCAATGCCGCAGCAGCGGGCGTGGCTTTCGCGCACATCTACGTTGG
>JANTGY010000016.1 GCA_024762695.1 Anaerolineae bacterium | reverse complement strand
TTCACCGGCTGCGCCGACCACGATGAATGAAAATGGCGCGCCGTTGTAGCCCGATTTGGCAAATCGGGTGGCGATTTGCCAAATCGCCTTACATTTTCAGAGGAGATATTATTAGCCGCTCGTAGTTAGCCACGTAGTCTTCGGAGTGACGTCATCCAACGGTACTCCGTCGCTGAACAGCGCGACTGCGTACCTTACTACGAACATGTTATACGAGGAGTTGCGCCTCCGAATCTAAAATGATGTGTATATCATGCCTGTCAGCTTTAGTTGGCGGGCATCTTTGATTTATTTGGGGAACGGCCGTACTCTAGGCTATCTTGACGCTCATTTTTGCATATGGTAGACTACGTTATGTTGACTTGGAGTATAACGGCCGTACACTTATCATAAAAACGCCTTTAATTGGATATTGAGGAGGCCTCTATGAAACACTTACCCTTAAAACTTCATTGGATCATTATCAGCGCCATACTTGTGTTGGCGCTCTCTTCTTGTGTGCTCCCCGTGCCGCGCGACGAAGGAACGGAATCGCCCGACGTTGTTCCCACAGGCGAAACGATCATTATTCCCACCGCGCCGTCGGTGGATGATGCGGGAACTGACGCGGTTGATGCCGGCGATACGAGCGAGGCTCCTGCTGACGAGACTGCTGTGGACGAACCGGTAGATGATGGCGGCGACGCTGTGGCAGATGAACCGGCAGAAGAGGCCGCGCCAGACGCCGGGGGCGAAGCCCCAGCCGAAGAACCGCCGGACACCGCTGTTGGCACGACTCACGTTGTTCAATCTGGCGAGACGCTGGGCTACATCGCTGAATTGTATGATGTTTCGATTGCTGATATTGCCGCCGCTAATGGTATTTCGGATTTGGATTCGCTTGATGTAGGTCAAGAGCTAATCATTAAATCGGGCGCCGCCGCTGAAGCGCCGCCTGAAGCGGATACAGAAGAGGAAAGCGGCGAGCAAGTTCATATCGTCCAGTCTGGCGAGAATCTATTCCGCATTGGATTGCGTTATGGCTTCACCGCCGAGGAATTGGCCGCCTACAATAATATCCCCGATGTAACGCGGATTGATGTGGGTCAGATTATAAAGATTCCGCAGAAATAGAAGATTGCGAAACGTAAAACGTAAGCGTTCAAAATTGCGTTTTACGTCTTACGTTTTTTTAGGATTCTCCCTTGCATAATAGAAAACCCCGTCTTGTCTGGGAGAAGGCTGGTTCGTGGCGATTGGTGGCGGAAACGGCCGTTCTCCCCGACAACACTCCCTATGAACGCGCCTATGTAGAACATCCTGGGGCGGTGGTTTTGGTTCCGCTGCGCCAGACAGAGCGTGGGCCGGAACTGCTGGCGCTGCGCCAATACCGGCGCGCGCTGGACGAGACGATTTTGGAGCTGCCGGCGGGAACGCGCGGCTGGGATGAGGATTGGTTGGCATGCGCCCAGCGGGAACTGCGCGAGGAGACTGGCTTTCGGGCCGAGTCGTTGACACTGCTGGGCGAAATTTGGCCGACGCCGGGCCTATCGAATGAGTTGATGCAGATTTATCTGGCGACGGGCTTGCATGCCGACCCTTTGCCCCAGGATGCAGATGAAGAGATTGAGGTACGGCCGTTTACTTTATCTGATCTGACGGCGATGGCGCGAGACGGCCGTATCCGCGATGCCAAAAGCATCATCGGCATCCTCCGCGCCGCCGAATTCCTCAAAAATAGCTAACCATCCCCATTTGCCCCTTTTCGATATACAATTTGTAGGGTAAACGACGCGCTGCGACGAGCGATGGCGTTTATAATGGGCACGGAAATCATTAAGAACATTACACAGAGACACGCGGAGAAGGCACGGAGTTGCACAGAGAAGAAGAGAGAGTGATGCTTGTTTAAAATGATACTTTTTCTCTAAAACTAGGTGAAAACGGGAAAGTCATTTGAATGAGGAAACCAATGGTTCTCCCGTTTTGCCTGAGTAAACCACAACGAATTAGCGCATTTTTTATCAAAATACTTTTTGTGGTTTACCTAGCATAAAAACCGCCTTTTCTCTGTTTTCTCTCCGTGAACCTCTGCGTAATAAAATTCCAGCACGGAAATCAACTAAGCGGCAGAACGAAGCATGAGTAAAAGTGAAGCGATTAAACGACAAATTTTAGACCTGGTGCAAGCTTATCATGAGGAAGCGTTTGGCGATGAGCCGTTTGTGCCGGGGAAAACGGCCGTGCCCGTTTCCGGTAAAGTGTTTGACGCCGCCGAAATGGTCAACCTGGTAGATTCTTCGCTGGAATTTTGGTTGACAACTGGTCGTTACGCGGAACTGTTCGAGCAAGAGTTAACTCGTTATTTGGGCGTGCGCCACGCCAGCTTATGTAACTCCGGTTCATCGGCCAATCTGTTGGCCTTGTCGGCGCTTACATCTCCCAGTCTGGGCAAACGGCAGTTGCAGCCGGGCGATGAGGTTGTTACCGTCGCCGCCGGCTTTCCGACCACCGTCAACCCCATCATTCAAAATGGGATGATGCCTGTGTTTCTGGATGTTGACCTGCAAACGCACAATATTGACGTGTCTCGTTTGGATGAAGCGATCACGCCGCGGACGAAAGCGATCATGATTGCCCATACGCTGGGGAATCCGTTTGACCTGGATACGGTTACGGCCGTTGCCAACGAACACGATTTATGGTTGATTGAAGATAACTGCGACGCGCTGGGCAGCCGGTACAACGGCCGTTTTACCGGCACATTCGGCCATCTCTCTACCGTCAGCTTTTATCCCGCTCACCACATCACCATGGGCGAAGGGGGCGTTGTCCTTACCGACCGACCCCGTCTCAAAAAGTTAGTCGAATCCTTCCGTGATTGGGGGCGTGACTGTTGGTGTCCGCCGGGCAAAGACAACACTTGCGGCAAACGGTTCGAGTGGCAGTTGGGCGATTTACCCTACGGCTACGACCACAAATATATTTATTCCCACATCGGCTATAACCTGAAAATGACCGACATGCAAGCGGCCGTCGGCGTGGCCCAGCTAAAAAAATTGGACGGCTTCATTGCCGCCCGCAAGCGCAATTGGCAGCGATTGTACGACGGTCTCAAACTGCTGGAGGAATTTTTCGTTTTGCCGGAACCGACACCCAAGAGCGACCCCAGTTGGTTTGGTTTTCTGTTAACTGTGCGGCCTGAAGCTCCCTTTGGCCGCAACGAATTGATTCGTTACCTCGACGACCGCAAAATCGCCACCCGGCAGTTGTTCGGCGGCAATCTCATCCGCCAACCGGCCTACCAAAACATCCCGCATCGTGTCGTTGGCTCATTGGCCAATACCGACGTCATTATGAATGGCTCTTTTTGGATTGGCGTATATCCTGGTCTTACACATGAAATGATTGACTATGTGCTGGCGATGTTCCGGGATTTTGCACGGCCGTTTACCAGCCTCCAATAACATGACCATCAACTTCATTGACTTGTTTTGTGGCATTGGCGGCTTTCGCATAGCTGCTGAACAGGTATTTATCCACCGCGCCATCCCTGCTCGCTGCGTCTTCTCTAGCGATATTGACCCCTACGCCCGCCAAACCTACCAGGCCAACTTCGGCGACCTGCCCGTCGGCGACATCACCCAAATCGCCGCTGAAGATGTGCCCGATCATGATTTATTGTTTGCCGGATTTCCTTGCCAGCCCTTTAGCATCATTGGCAAAGGCGAAGGCTTTGCCGATACGCGGGGCACGCTCTTTTTCGACATTGCCCGCATTTTGGCTGCCAAAAAGCCCCAGGCATTCGTGCTGGAAAATGTCAAGCGATTGGTTGGACACGACAAAGGGCGCACTTTGACCAAGATAAACGAAATCTTGACTGATTTAGGCTACTTTCACGAGTATCGTGTGTTAAATGCGCTTGATTATGGCCTGCCGCAAAAAAGAGAACGCATCTTTATTGTTGGCTTTCGCCAGCCGGTTTCCTTTCAATGGCCCACCAAACAGGCGGCTTATACGCCGCTCAGCGCCATCCTCGAACCCGATGTGGCCGCCAAGCATTACGCTTCCGAAAAAATCCGGCAAAAGCGTTTGGACGCGCATACGCCAGCACACACGCCGTCAGTTTGGCATGAGAACAAGTCCGGCAATGTCAGTTCTTATCCCTACTCATGCGCGCTGCGGGCTGGGGCTTCGTACAATTATTTGCTGGTCAACGGCGAACGGCGGCTGACGCCCCGCGAGATGCTGCGTTTGCAAGGCTTCCCCGATTCGTACAAAATTGTTGTGTCCGATTTCCAGGCGCGAAAACAAGCGGGGAATTCGGTTCCCGTTAATGTGGTTCGGGCGGTGTTGGAATCGGTTATACTGCATCTAAGATGACTGACACATTTTCCAAGAAAAAACGTTCCGAAATTATGCGGGCGGTTAAATCAAAGGGCAACAAATCCACTGAACTGAAGCTGATTCAGATTTTCAAGGAACGAGGCTGGAAGGGCTGGCGGCGCAATTATAAGCTGCTGGGCAAGCCGGATTTTGTGTTCCCTAAGCTGCGTATTGTCGTTTTTGTGGATGGTTGTTTTTGGCACGGGCATGATTGTCGCAATACACGGCCGTCTGCCAACGCCGACTATTGGCAAAAGAAACGACAGCGTAACATGGCCCGGGATAAACACGTTACGGAGCAGTTAACGCAAAAGAATTGGCAAGTTATCCGTATCTGGGAATGTGAGCTTAAAAAAGGGGAGTTGGATAAGTTGGCTCCTCTGGAACGCAAGATGGATAATGGGAACGGCCGTCTTTGACAGTTGTTTTTTGTTATGGGGCGGGGAACGGCCGTTTCCCACTGTCTTGCGTATAAGAACCGGAGCGTGAGTGAGGTGAAAAGAGAAAAGTCATTTGAATGAGGAAAACAGTGGTTCTCCCGTTTTCCTTGAGTAAACCACAACGAATTAGCGTATTATTTATCAAAATACTTGTTGTGGTTTACTTAAGGCCGAATTGCAAATGGCAGAAAGATGAGATCGTTGGGCCGGACGGCGACGTAATCAATTTTGACGCTGGCCTGGGCGGAGGTTGTATTGTCGCCTAAAAAGATGAAACTGGGCGTTTCATAGGGGTCGGGATATCCGGGAGGCGGTTCAAAAGCGCTGTAATTGCGGAGACGGCCGTTCATAATTTCTGTCCCGCTGCTGGATAAGGTGTATGTGCCGCTAAAAATTTGCAAATCATATAGAGTTGGTGCGACCATCGTGTCAAAATTGGCCGTTTCGCCCCGCCCAAACAAATTGCCCCCATCATCTTGCGAGAAAATCTGATCGTTCCAGAAGCTTAGTTCAATACCTTCTAAATCCTCGCTGAGAACGATAAGGCTGAATCCGGCGCGGTCATTGTTAACGGCCGTTTGCGTCAGAACGTGCGCCTCAAAAGTAACTTTATAGCCAGTGTGGCGATCAAGTATGATGCTGTTGCTGGCAGTGACGCCATAACCGGCTTGGATGCTGGCGCTGGTCGTTGAATCCAAAATGACGCCGCTGTCGCTGATCGTTTGCGTGGCAAACGGGGGGAAAGGTAGTTCGCCATAGGAAAAACTTTGGTCGTCAGGAAGGGTCCCCAAACGGCCGTCGTACAGAACAGTGGTAACGGTTGTAACCGCATCCTTGGCCCCATACGTAATCGAAAGACCATCAATTAGCAGGATGACGGCCGTTGCCGCGCCTAGATACATCATTGCCAAAGTAATCAGTCTGCGTTGCATAATGTCCTCGTCAATGGCAGACTATTGGTTCACTGCCGGAAAATAAAATCGCTCCCCAATGAGTCAAGCATAGCGCACGCCGCGCTGACCCACAACTTCGTGAAATAAATGACAAATGGGCGATCCACCCGGAGGTTTCGACCCTCCGGGTGGATTTTTTGCATCTATCTCGTAATCATGGGCAAGAAAACTTTGTAATCATCGTCGTTCAGTATATAGCCATTACTGCCATTGACCGAGATGGGGACAGTGGCATTGCTAATTTGGGAACTGATGAACTCATCTTCTTCGGCCTCGGTATCGCCGATAATTTGGACGGCGTAGGTTTGCACCGTTTCGCCCGGTTGGAAGGTGAGCGTTCCCGACGCGGGGTTGAAGTCTGTTCCTTCAAAGGCGTGGCCGTCGCAGCAGCCGGGGTTTACCGCATAATCAACGGTAATGATGAAATCGGCCGGCGTGGAGAGGGTCACGGTGAAGGTGGCCGGGGTCGTGCCGCTGTCGCCTTCAAATACCTGCGGGCCGAGGCCGTGCGACAAGCGGGCGGTGTCGTCGTCGGTGATGGTTCCGTCGCCGACGCCGTCGCTGATGTTGGCGTTGCTAGGGCTGGAGAGTTGGAGGGTGAAGGCTTCGCTGTCGCCCTCGTCCACATCGTCGCCATTGATTGGTACGGTGATTTGTTTGCTGATTTCGTTGGGTTGGAAGGTGAGGGCGCCAGCAGCGGCCGTATAATCTTCCCCGGCCGTCGCCGAACCGTTAACCGTCGCATAATTCACTGTCACCACATCTACACTGGCGATGGAGAGGGCGACGTCAAAGACCATGCTAGTTGTGCCGCTGTCTCCTTCCAAAAGGGTTTGGTCGGCAATGGTCAGAACCGGCAAGCCGTCGTCGTCAATAATTGTGCCGACGGCCGTATCGTCCAAAACGGCCGCATTATTTGCATTGCTTAACGTCACAAAAAACGTTTCATCCGGCTCATCGCTAAAATCGCCGATCACGGGAACGGTGACGAATTTGGTTGTTTCGCCGGGATTGAAGGTGAGGGCGTTAGAAACGGCCGTATAATCGCTGCCCGCCGCTGCCGTGTCGTCGCTGGTGGCATAATCCACCGTTACCGTCTGGCTGTGGTCGGGGGAAAGGGTGACGGTGAAAACGGCGCTGACTGTGCCGCTGTCACCCTCAACAATGGCGACATCCTCGATTGTCAGGCGATGTTGGGCCTCGAAAGCGCCGATGTCGCAAGTGGCTGTGCCGTTGTTATCGCCGTCATACGGCCGTGTCACGCCGCGTTGGTCGGTGGCTGGGCAGCTAGAATTGGTTCCTGCGTCAATCGCCGGACTGTTGGCCTGGAGAGCATGGGTCAGCGCTGCGCCGCCGTTGTCGGCCAATAGTCCCAGCAGCGGGTCTATTCCTTGCTGATCGCCCGTTTGAGTCAGGGCGCATTGGAAATCGGTAGATAGGTTGTAACCCAACGATGTCCAGTTGCCGGTCGTGCCGCCGCAGTTTCGATCATCGTTATTGGCAAAAATCGTGTTGACAATCTCAACCGACGCGTCGTTGCCGATCATTAAGCCGTTATAGCCCGTTCCGCCGGTGTTGGTGCGGTGGTTGTTGGCGATGGTACTGTTTTGCACAACCAGCGAGACGGTGGGACCGCTTACGTAGATGCCGCCTTGATTATTACTGGCTGTGTTTTCGCTAACGGTCATGTTGGTCAGGGTGATTGCCGCGTTAGATTGAGAGAAGATGGCCGCGCCAGAGGCAGATTCGTTGCCGGTGATGAGGCTGTTTTCCAAGGTGGCGGCGGCGTTGATATTCAAGCCGCCGCCAAAGGAAGTGGCGCTGTTGTCGCGGACGGTGACGTTGTTTATATACAGGTCAATGGTGGTGTCAACTGCGCCGCCTGAACTGCCGACGGCCGTATTATCAGCCAACAACGAATCAGTGACCGAAATCGTCCCTGCCGTCAAATAGCCGAAAATAGCGCCGCCGTTGCCGACGGCCGTATTGCTGATAATCTCGCTGTTTTCGATGACTAGCGCTCCGTTTAGCGTGAAAATTGCCCCACCACTGCCTATTGCTCCGTTGTTGATCACCACACTGTCGCGCAGAGTCAAGGAATTGCTGTTCAAGATGGCCCCGCCGCTCGTGTCGAAAATGAGGGCCGATGGCGTGATAATCGCTCCATTTTGAATGGTAACGCCAACAATCGTAGAGGCGGCTCCCGTTCTCAAGACACGGCCGGCGTGGTTTCCATCCAGAATTGTGCTGCCCGCGCCCGCGCCAATCAAGGTTAACCGCTTATAAATTTCAATGTCATGTTCGACATACGTTCCGGCGGCGATTTGGATGGTGTCGTCGTCGGCCGCTTTGTCCACGGTGGCGGCGATGGTTTGGCAGGCGTCGCCGGCCGACAAGCAGCCATTGCCATCATCGCCAGTGGCGACATTGACATACCAGGTGGCGGTTGGCGCGGCCTGGATTACCGTCGCGCCGTCCAGCCAGAAAAACAGATAGGCCGCCATCCCCATGCCGAGAACGGCCGTGATGAAAGTAAATAACAATGATTTTGATTTGGTCATTTAGCGCTCCTAATTTAAAAATGGGTATATATGCCTTCGCATAGGTGAACTACAAAGAGTGTTTTGATAAAAAATACGCTAATTCTTTGTGGTTTACTCAGGGAAAACGGGAGAACCATTGTTTTTCTCATTCAAATGACTTTCCCATTTTCACCTAAGTCAGAAGCTACTTTACGGATTAAACGATCGGAAATCGATCAGAAGTTTGTAATCAGCAGCTTGTCCTACATTTGATAGGCAGCATTGCGGCGATTATTCCAACCAGACGCAAGAGAGGTATAATACCTTTACTGCGCCTGGTTTTGTTTTGCCGGGTGATAATGAACCGCAAAGCACGCAAAGGACGCAGGGATTCTTTTGCGATCTTCGCGTCCTTTGCGATTGATAGGAGTAAAAATGAACGTTAATCGTTTTGTCGTAATTGTGTTAGACAGCGTAGGCATTGGCGAAGCGCCGGATGCGGCTGATTTTGGCGATGTGGGCAGTCATACGTTGGGCAACATCGCCCGCGTCACTGGCGGCCTGAATCTGCCTAATTTGCAGAAGATGGGGCTGGGCAACATTGCTGTTTTACAAGGCATTGACCCGCAACTGGAGCCAACGGCCGTTTACGGCCGTATGGCTGAGGTTTCGGCGGGTAAGGACACGACCACCGGGCATTGGGAATTGATGGGCGTGGAGTTGAAACGGCCGTTCCCCACCTATCCCAACGGCTTTCCGCCCGAAGTTATCGGCTATTTTGAGGGCATGATTGGCATGACCGCCCTGGGCAACTACCCTGCCTCCGGCACCGTCATCATCGAAGAATTGGGCGCCGAACATATGCGTACCGGCCAGCCCATCGTCTACACCTCCGGCGACAGTGTCTTCCAAATCGCCGCCCACGAAGAAGTCATTCCGCCAGATGAATTATACGAGATGTGCCAGATCGCCCGCGACATTTTGGTCGGCGAGCATGAAGTGGGCCGCGTCATCGCCCGCCCCTTCGTTGGCGAACCGGGGCAATTCGTCCGCACCGCCAACCGGCACGATTTTTCCGTCTCGCCGCCGGAACCGACCTTGCTGGACAACCTCAAAGAGGCGGGCTTGATGGCCTTTGGCGTTGGCAAAATCATTGATATTTTCAACAAACAAGGCGTCACCGGGCACGTTTACACGCAAGATAACAATGACGGCATTAGCAAAACCATCGCCGCCATGCGCAAACAGACCGAACGCGGCCTCATCTTCACCAATTTGGTAGATTTCGATGCCAAATTCGGTCATCGCAACAACCCGCGCGGTTACCGCGACGCCCTGGAAGAATTTGATCGCCGCCTGCCGGAAATTTTGGATGCGCTGGCTGACGACGATATTTTGGTCATCACGGCCGATCATGGCAACGATCCCACTTTCCCTGGAACCGACCACACCCGCGAATACGTCCCCATCCTCATTGCCGGTAAGTCGGCGCGCGCCGGAGCTAATATCGGCGTGCGCGCCTCCTTTGCCGATTTGGCGGCCACGATTGCCGATGTGTTAGGCGTGGAGCCGACGTCGGCTGGACAAAGCTTCAAAAATCAAATGTTGAAAACTTTAGACCATATCAGTGGACGGCCGTTGCTGGATTGGATCGCGCAAGACCCGGCCCGCATTGCCCGCATCATTGACCATACCATCCTCAAAGCCAATGCAACCCAGGCCGACGTGGCTCAGGTATGCGACGAAGCGAAGGAATACAACTTCGCCTCGGTCTGTGTTAACGCCGGACACGTGCCTTTTGTGGCTGACCAGTTGGCCGGAACCGAAGTCAAAACCTGCGCCGTCGTCGGTTTCCCGCTGGGGGCGACGTTGACCAGCGTCAAAGCGGCCGAAACGGCCGCCGCCATCATGGCTGGAGCCGATGAAATTGATATGGTCATCAACATTGGCGCGCTGAAAGCGAAGGATGATGAGCTGGTCGAAGACGACATCGCCGCTGTGGTCGCCACCGCCCACGCGCATGATGTGTTGTGCAAAGTTATCATTGAGACCAGTTATCTGACCGATGCCGAAAAAGAACGGGTCTGCCGGATGGCGGTGCGCGCCGGGGCCGATTACGTCAAAACCTCCACCGGTTTCAGCGGCGGCGGAGCCACGCCGGAAGATGTGGCCTTGATGCGGCAAACAGTGGGGGTGAAGGCGGGAGTCAAAGCGTCTGGCGGCGTACGCACTTATGCCGATGCGCTGGCCGTCATCACCGCTGGAGCTAATCGAATTGGAGCCAGCAGCGGTGTGGCCATTGTAAGAGAGGCGCTGACCGGGGAGAAGGGGGCTGGGGCGGCTTCTGATTATTAGATTTCTGATATGAATTTACGCAGGCATCTCCCGATTGTCATACCGCGAAGGTGGGTATCCATGTTATGGGTTCCTGCCTTTGCAGAGACTGCCCTCACGAAGGCGGGGAATGACCTGTACAGTTGCACTATATTTTGGTAAGAAAAGAGTTTTGGGACGCGGATTAACACGGATTTTGGTTTCTTATCCGTGCCAATCCGCGTTCTTCCGTGTCCAATTTCGCAGCTGAATTGCTGACAAGCTGACCGGTTGAAACGCTAAAATGCGGAAAGGTTAAAAATGACTTTACGATTACGACGAGTGGGCCGGGGCCATGAAGCCGACCCGGACAAACAAGCGCCGCGCTTGACGCGGGAAAGCCTGCACACCTATTCCCGCCTATTGGCTTATGTCAAGCCATATCGAAAATGGATGATTGTGTCCATCATTGCCCTGCTGTTTAGCGTGGCTTTGGGGCTGATTTTGCCGCTGGTGATTCGCAGCCTGGTGGATTTTGTCTTGATTGATTTGGATTTGCCGCGATTGAACCAGTTGGCATTGGCTCTGCTGGCGGTTTTTATCGTACAGGCGCTGTTCAGTTTTGTGCATCGGCTGTCGCTGGCTTATGTGGGTGAGCGGGCGGTGGCCGATATTCGCATAGGCGTGTACACGCATTTGCAGCGGCTGTCGCTCAGTTATTATGCCGACCGGCGCACGGGCGAGTTTATCTCGCGGTTGACGAATGATGTGAGCTTGCTGCAAACGGCCGTAACCGACAATCTCGTCGCCTTATTACGCCAAATCGTCACCCTGCTGGGGGCGGCCGTTTTGCTCTTTTACCTCAACTGGCGGTTGACGCTGGTCATTTTGGCCGGCATTCCCGTGATCACCTTGACAATGGTCTGGCTGGGGCGCAAAATCCGCACAGCGTCGAAACAGGTGCAGGACGCGCTGGCGGAAGCGGCCAATGTCGTCGAAGAGACGGTCTCCGGCATCCGCATTGTCAAATCATTTGCTCGTGAAACGCATGAAATCGGCCGTTTTAGCGGTAAGGTTAACGAAACCTTTGCAGCGGCGATGTATCGGGCCAAAGTGTCCTCGTTTTTGGGGCCGATTATTGGCTTTATGGCCTTCGCGTCCATCACATTTACGCTGTGGTATGGCAGCTTTGAGGTTATCCAGGGGCGGTTGACGGCAGGCGGGCTGGTGGCTTATTTGGTGTACACGATGATGGTGGCCGGGCCGATTGCGTCGTTGGCCGGGCTGTACGCCCAATTCCAATCGGCGTTGGGGGCAACGGAGCGGTTGTTTGGCTTGCTGGATACGGAGCCAGAAATCACCGATTTGCCTGACGCTCAGCCATTGCCGCCGGTAAACGGCCGTGTCGCCTTCGAAAATGTCGCCTTTGATTATGTGCCCTCAGTCGCGGTGCTGAAAAATGTCTCCTTCACCGCCGAACCGGGGCAGGTTATTGCTTTGGTTGGGCCGAGCGGAGCTGGAAAATCCACATTGGTGAACCTGATTCCGCGCTTTTATGATGTGGGCGACGGCCGTATCAGCATAGACGGCCGTGACATCCGCGACGTGACCAGTCAAAGCTTACGCCGCCAAATCGGTATCGTTCCCCAAGAAACGATTTTGTTCTCCGACACCGTTGAGGCCAACATCCGCTACGGAAAGTTGGACGCGACACAGGAAGAAATTGAAGTGGCGGCGCGGGCGGCCAATGCCCACGATTTCATCCAAAACGAATTGGCCGACGGCTACCAGACAATGGTCGGCGAGCGCGGCGTCAAGCTCAGCGGCGGCCAGCGGCAGCGCATCGCCATCGCCCGCGCTATCCTCAAAGACCCGCGCATTCTCATCCTGGACGAAGCCACCTCATCACTGGACAGCGAGAGCGAGCGTTTGGTGCAGGCGGCGTTGGAACGGTTAATGGACGGCCGTACCTCCTTCGTCATCGCCCATCGTTTAAGCACCGTCGTCAACGCCGATTGGGTGTTGGTGTTGGATAAGGGGCAGGTTGTCGAGCAAGGAGCGCATCTTGATTTACTGGCCGACGAGGCGGGGTTGTACTTCCGCCTCCACCAAATGCAATTTGCCACCGGAGCGTCTCCCGCATGAGTAATCTGGACTTATTCGTCAACAAGCGGGTCAAATTCCGCTTTTACCGTCAGGAATTGCAGTTTGATTTGTCGCAGTCGTTGTTTAGCAGTTTTGACGTGGATCAGGGGACGCGGCTGCTGCTCAAAACCATCGCCAAAGAGGTTCCGCTGGCCGAAATTGGCGCCGTTTTGGATGTGGGCTGCGGCGTGGGCGTGATTGGATTGAGCTTGCAAAAGGTTAATCCGGCCATCGCGCTGACGGCGCAAGACCGGGATGCGCTGGCGTTAGCCTTCGCGCAGCGCAATGCGCGTTTGAACAAGCTGGCCGATGTCGCTGTCCCCGGCGGATTGGCTTTGCAGGGTTTGGGCGACGGCCGTTTTGATTTAATCGTCTCTAATTTGCCGGGCAAGGCGGGCGAGTCGGCGCTGGCCGATATGCTGGCCCGAATGCCGCGCCATTTGACGGAAACAGGGCTAGCGGCGGTGGTGATTGTACGGCCGTTAGCCGACCATATCGAAGCGCAATTACAAAAACAGGGCAGCGAGATGCTGTTGAAGGAAGCGGGCAAGGGATACACGGTATTCCATTTTCGGGGTGGCGAGACGTCCGTGTCTACGAACCCATTGCCGCCTTACTTCCGCGCCCAATCCCGCTTCAAAGCGCCCCGCGCCGCCTACCAATTGCAGACCGTCTACAATCTGCCAGAGTTTGACCAATTGGGCTTCCAGACGGCCGTTGCCTATGACTTGTTGAAAGATGTGATGGTGAACGGCCGTGTCCTTGTGTGGAATCCAGGGCAGGGGCATGTGCCGGTTTATATGGGGAAGAGGTGGGGAACGGCCGTGTCCGCCATCACATTGGGCAGCCGCGATTTACTCAGCCTGACCATTTCCGCCCAAAATCTAGTCGAAAATGGCCTTGAACAGGCTAAAATTTCAACGGCACATCAGCCTTCCATTTTGGATTTAGACGGCCAATATGATTTCATCGTCGCTTTCCCCGACGCCGATCCCGGCGTTCCCTGGCCCGACCTCCTGCCAAGTCAACTGGACGCCTTACTCGCGCCCAACGGCCAGGTTCTGATCAGCGCCAAAAGCAGTCTGATGCAGCGATTACTGCCCAATTTAGGGCGCTTGAGGCTGCAAAAAGACAAAAAACGGCGCGGCTTCCGGGCCGCGCTTGTGCAAAAACCGGCTTGATGGAGCGATATGAATCAAACTGATGAGAAAGTCATCGGCGTTGTGGGCGGCGCAGGGCCGTTTGCCGGGCTGGATTTATTGGGCAAAATTTTGCAAGAGACTCTCGCCGAGACAGACCAAGAACATTTAACGGTAATTAGCCTGTCGCAGCCCAACCAACTGCCAGATCGGACCGCATTCTTATTGGGGCAGACAGCGGAGAACCCTGCTTACGCCATCTTCAACCAACTGCAACAATTGGAACGCGCCGGAGCCGCCATCGCCGCCATTCCTTGCAACACCGCCCATGCTCCGCCCATCTTCGATGTCGTTATGGCCCAACTGCAAGCCGCTGGCAGCCAAATCAAATTCTTGCACATGATCGCCGAAACCGCGCAGCATATCCGCCAGCAATACCCGCGCCTCCGACGCATCGGCGTTCTGTCCACCACCGGGACTTATCGGGCGCAAATTTATCCTGATTTGTTGGAACCAAAAGGGTTGACGACGCTTGTTCCCGACAAGCAATTGCAAACCGAGGTTATTCACCCGGCCATTTACCATCCCCACTATGGCATCAAAGCGCTGGGCCGCCATGCCCAGAGAGCCAGAGAAGGGTTGTTGCAAGGCGTAGAAAATTTGCGTCAACAAGGGGCGGAAGCTGTGATTTTGGGCTGTACCGAAATACCGTTAGCCATCCCCGAAACGCGCCTGGATGAACTCATTGTCATTGACCCGGCTGTAATTTTGGCGCGGGCGTTGATTCGTGAAGCGAACCCACTCAAGTTAAAACCATAATATCTACACAGACATTTCTTGACTGTCAGACTTGGATTCCTGCCTTCGCAGGAATGACCGATACAGTTAAACCATAATCGATTAGCGATGGGGTTCCTGGCTAAGCGTTTTGACCGAGGCGTATGCGCCGGCCTGCACGTTGCGGGCCGAATTGACGATGACGCTGTAGCCATACTTGTCTACCACGCGCCGGAAAGCTTCTACGACATTGGGATCGAATTGGCCGCCGGCGCAGCGGGTGACTTCTTCTAAAATTTCTTCTGGCGATTCGGCTAATTTATAAGGGCGATCGGAGGCCATTGCTTCCACCGCATCGGCCAGATTTAGGATGCGCGCTTCCAGAGGAATCTCTTCGCCAGATATTTGACTGGGGTAGCCTTTGCCATCGAAGCGTTCATGATGGTGTTGCACAAATGGAATGAGATTGTGGAGGGAGTGGCAGCCGTAAATAAGTTCGGCTCCGATGTTGACATGCTCTTTAATGAGTTCGTATTCATCATCTGTTAAATCAGACGGCTTGAATAGGACGACTTCAGGAATGCCCAGTTTGCCAATGTCGTGTAAAAGTCCTGCTTTACGGATGTGCTCAATGCGTTCTGGGGATAGCCCCAATTCTTGCGCGGTTAGAACGGCGTAGCGGGCCACGTTTTTAGCATGTTCCATTACGTAAGGGTCGCGCAGGTCAATAGAGCGGGCCAGGGTGAGCAATAACTCTTCGTTGAGTAGGGTGATTTCTTCGGACTGGATGCGTAGTTCCTGGTTGTTGGCGCGTAATTGTTGAACAAGCTCTTCTGTGTGGTCAACGTATTGTTTTTGGCTGAATCGCAGCATGAGCAGGGGAACCAGGACGACTAAAATGCCTAAGATGCCAGCGGAGACGTAGCTAAAAATAAGGGCGTAGACGACGAAGCCGAGGGCCAGGTAGTAAGGCGCCAGCCATCGGAAACGTTCTGTCCATACGCGCGAAAGCGGTTGGTCGCTGTCCAGGCTGATGGCGACAGCCAGCAGTCCAGTGGTGACGAAGTAAGCAAAGCTGATTGTGGCCAGGCTAACCATGATTTGAACCATGATCGGCCAGGTGGTGATGGCCCGGCCGCTGAATAGGATGAACTCAGCGCACAACAAGCCGGTAATGGCGTGGTTGCCGGTATTGAAAAGGGCGCGTGAGAAGGGGCCGCGCCGTTTAATGAGATTGACCAGGGCGATGATCGGCGCAATGATGACGGCGGCGATGGGGCCAAAGAGTAGAATGGCGGCCATGTAGGGCGCGACTGAGGTGGAGACTGTTGAGTCGCGGACATGAATTTCGACGGACAGGGCTTCGACTAACAGTACCAGACCGACAAAGGCTAGTAATCCTGTCCAATCCGGGGCTAAATCGAATGGATAGGACAGCATTATTAAGGTGGCGGCGAAGATGGCGACGCTGACTATGTAAGTCTTGACCTGCGGCGACATTTGTGGAGAGGTGATTTCGGACGCCTGTTTTTCGGGAGCCGCTGTTTTGCCTGGGGGGGCTGGAACTGCATGGTTGGGGATGGAAATTGTGGGGAGGAGGGGCTTCGCGGTGTTGGTTGGCGTTTCGGGTAGTTCGCTGGCTGCGTTGGGGAGTTTTAGGTTGCGGTCTCGTTTGTAGTCGTAGATGTAGCTACGGTTACGGCCGTTTTCCTTGGCCTGGTAGACGGCTATATCGGCGCAGTGGACGATGTCGGCGGCTGATTGGCTGTCACCTTTGCGGGCGGCAATGCCAAAACTCATGGTGACTTTGATGATCTCATCGTGGACGGTTGAAGTGAATTCGGCTGCGGCGATGGCATTGCGCATGATCTCGATGCGTTCCAGCGCTTGCTCTGCTGTTGTTTCCGGCATAAGAATGGCGAATTCTTCGCCGCCAAAACGAGAAACGATGTCGAAGTCATGGGCCGATTCGCGCAGAATGCGGGCCACGCCTTGTAAGACGGCGTCGCCGGCCAAGTGGCCGTAGGTGTTGTTGACGCGGCGTAGATAATCTAAATCGGCCATGACCAGCGTTAAGGGACGGCGCAAACTTTGGGCGCGGTTAAGTTCAGTTTGCAGCGCTGTTTTGAAATAGCCGGCGTTCCACACTGCCGTTTTGGCATCCATTTGGGCCTGGCGTTCTAAATTGGGGATGGATAGAGCGCGGTAGATGACGATTAACGGCGCTAGAGCGATCCAAACCAGCCACAAGTTGATTTGCCAAAATACGGATACTGCGTAGCCCATGAGCAGTGATACCAGGTCGGCGACGAGGCTGCTGGCGGCCATGATGCCTGATTCGCGCAAGGATACGCCTCTGGCGAAGACGATGGCTAACCCGACGAGGAGGTGGTTGAGGATAACGTAGATGGCGGCGGCGGTAACGGCCGTTATCAGCGCCGCCACATTGCCAAATTCAACTAATACATTCGAAAGCGAGAAATAGACAATATGCGTTAATGCGCCAACGATAATATGGAGGAAGATATTAAAGGGTTGCAAATACCAATCGCGTAGATGGCGGCTGTTCTCAACAAATAATCGTTCCCGCACCCATTCTGCTAAATGTGGAATGATGATTAAGAATGCAAAGAGAGCAGGATGAAGCAAAACGACCCCGGCAAATTGAAAGACCAGGGTTGTATGATAAATTTGATGATCGGGCGCTTCAGCTTTAAACAATTGGGCCAGCGTAGCGAAAATTGTCAAAGCCACGAGGATGGGCCATTGTTCTGATAAGCTACCGGTGACGCTGAAATCCAGTCCGGCCAACAGAACGACAATCATGCCTGTGATAAAAATAAACCAAATATATGCCCAAGCTCGTCGTGGCATAGCAATCGCCTCCAAAAAAATAACCAGGGTAGATGAGACTACCCTGATTAACATTCTATCTTTAGACGATTTTATATTCAATAACGCCTAAGTACGGTTATAATGGAGTAATCGGCATATCTGGGAGGGGGGCCGTGAACCGTTCTTACATTTGGCGTTCATCTCCTCAAACCCTTAAAAGGTTAAAAAAACAGAAAACATAAGCTCTATTTAAACGGGTCAAGCCTGATTCGATGGGAATCAGGCTTGAGGTGTTGATAGGTAAACCACAAAAAGTATTTTGATAAAATTTACGCAAATTCTTTGTGGTTTACTCAGGGAAAACGGGAGGACTATTGTTTTCCCGTTTTCACCTAAATTGATGCGGTTTTGCGTTTTAGTTGAGGGCGGGCAATGCAAAGGAGAAGCAGGTTCCTTCACCCACCTGGGAATCTACATGAATGGTCGAGCCGTGCGCTTCTACGATGTTGCGGGCCAGAGCCAGGCCGAGGCCCGTGCCGCCATAACTGCGGGTGGTGGAGCCGTCAAGCTGATGGAAAGGCTCAAAAATTTCTTCAATCCGGTTTTGTGGAATACCGATGCCGGTATCGGTTACTTTGACGGTAACGTCTCCCCGGACAGGGATGGTTTCGATGCGTACTTTGCCGCCAGCAGGGGTGAATTTGATGGCGTTGTCTAAGAATTGTTCGACAACCCAAGTGATTTTTTGATTGTCGGCGATGACTTTGGGGATGCGCGGGTAGAGGTCGTTGTTGAGGGTGATTTCTCTGGCAAATGCTTTGGGCTGGGTATGGGAAACGGCCGTGTTGACTGGCATATCCAGCGTAATCGGGGCCATATCCAGCGGCAAATTGCCATCGGCTGCCGACGAAAATTGTAACAAATCTTCAATCAGCCGCTGTAACTGGCTGCTGGCTCCCATCATGGAGTCTACCGCTTTGGCCTGCTGCTCAGTCATTTTGCCTAAGGCTCCGCCATTCATCAAATCTAAATAGCCAATTAAGAATTGCATGGGCATTCGCAGCTCATGCGATATATTGGAGATGAAATTTAACTTGAGTTGGTTTAGTTCGGACAGCTTGGCTAGCGCATTTTGTAATTGGATTGTACGCTGCTGCACTTGATTTTCTAAGCGCTGGTTACTTTGCGTTAACGCTTCTTGCAACTGCAAAATATGCTGTGTGACGACCTGATCCAGCGCGTCAGGACGAATCAATCCCATCTCTATCAAAAGTTGACCGATACGGATATGGTTTCCTTGTTGGGAACGTTCTTTCTGAACGTCCAGGGCGCGGTGTAAATCAGCCTCAGCCAAAAAGCCCTCTTGCACCAGAAGATCGCCCACGCGCGTGACCAACATTTCCGGCGCGGCAGGTTGGCTGCTAAATAAGGGCGACGCCGACATCGCTCTTTCGGCAATGACGGCCGCAATCGCCAGATCGGATTGACAGTAGGGACAAGTCCGTTCTTCACGCGAAACGAGTTGGTTGCAGTTAGGGCAGGGAATGACTTTGGTTTTTAAATTCAACATTGTAAGCTCATATGGATATAGTGAATGGTTTTCTTAGCTTTATCATAAACTGAATTTGTTACAAAATCCGTTACAAAGGGGTGAAGGGAGGAGGGAAATTGGTACTATCAGGGGCGCGTTTATGGAGCGGCGCATACTGTTTTACTGAAGACTCATATGAAAAGGAGTGAAAAATGCCGCGTTTTGCTGAGTTGAACATCATGATTAATCGTTTGGAGAGGGGGCCGTTGAACGGCATCACTGATGTGGTTGGGGTGGCTGTCGGGCATGAGACGCTGTTTGCCGGCGAGGGGGTCTGGCGGCCAGGGAGCGGCCCGTTTCGCACTGGGGTGACAGTGATTTTGCCGCATCTGGGTAATTTGTACGATAAAAAGGTGGCGACGGCCGTTCATACCATCAATGGTTTTGGCAAAGTGTTTGGCTTTGAGCAGGCCAGGGAACTGGGCCGGTTGGAATCGCCTATTGCTCTGACGGGCACACTGAACGTCCCCCGCGTAGCCGATGCGCTGATAGCGTTGGCGATTGAGCAAAACCCGCATATTGGCGTCGGCTTTGCGGAAACGGGGCGGCAAGGTTACGCCAGTGTGAATGTGGTCGTGGGCGAGACGAGCGATGGTTACTTGAGCGACATTCAAGCGCGACCGATTGGCGAGAAAGAAGTACGCGCAGCCGTTGCCAAGGCAGCGACTGGCCCGGTAGCCGAGGGCGCTGTGGGCGCGGGGACGGGAACAAGCTGTTTTGGCTGGAAGGGGGGCATCGGCACGGCCAGTCGGGTTTTGCCAGCGGAGAAGGGGGGCTTTACGGTGGGGGCGTTGGTGCAGAGCAATTACGGCCGTCCCGAAGAGCTTACAATTGCCGGCGTTCCGGTCGGGAAGCATTTGCGGCCGCCAGAAGGCGCTAATCGCACTGAAGACGGCTCGATTATGATTGTATTGGCGACGGACGCGCCGTTGAACAGTCGCCAGTTAGGCCGGTTGTGTAAGCGGGCGGTTTTGGGACTGGCGCGGACGGGCAGCGCTGTTCATGGCGGCAGCGGCGATTTTGTCATTGCTTTCAGTACGGCCGTTCATTTTCCTGATAGGCCAGAGCAATTGGTTGTGGAACGGCCTTATCTCCACCTGCAACCCATCATGAGCGTATTCTCATTGGCAGTCATCGAATCGGTTGAAGAGGCGATTTACAACAGCTTGTTCATGGCCCGCACGGTTGTGGGACGCGATGGCAATACGCGCCATGCCCTGCCGGTGGATGAGGTGATGGCGGTGATAAGGCGATACGGCCGTTAGCTTGTGTGACTTGACGGCCGTTTTCACCTATACTCGCGGCCAAATTCAAAAAAACGGAGAAACAAATGGCAAAAACAAACACAGCAAAACTAACCTGGAAAGGGAAAAATCTCCATTTTCGCGGTAAGCTTGGTTCTGGTTATGAATTTGACGTAAGCGGACAATCCAACGCTGAGAACGGCGGCAGCGCGATGGAATTTTTCCTGGCGGGCGTGGCCGGCTGCACGGCGATGGATGTGGTTCATGTATTGCGGAAGAAACGGGAAAATGTCAGTGATGTCGAGATTGAAATCAGTGGCGTGCGGGCCGATGAAATACCGTCCGTTTACACCGAAGTTGATATTCTCTACATTGTGCGTGGGAAAAATGTATCAGCCAAAGCGGTCGAGCAAGCCATCGAGCTGTCCCAAACCAAATATTGTTCAGCCAGCATCATGTTTAAACAGGCCGGCGCAACCGTGCGGACAGATTTTCGGATTGAAGAGATGGGGTAGGATGGAGAGCGTGTGGGCAGGGTTAGCGCATGACCTTGCAACCTTACTGCGTTTTACCCAGGCGCAAAAAAATCCCGGATTGGTCTAAAAGGCGTTTAGTTAATCGAGCGTTAGGGCGGTTTTATGTAGGTGAATCTCATGGCGGCCGCAGACAGTTGTTGGCTTCGACCCGGTACTTCTTCATACATGTCGAAAGCGGGCGGGCGCGCTATTGGAGATTTCAAAGACCGTCTAACTACCTCGATCCGTCTCTTAAAAATCCGGGATTCTATGGCAGTTTCTTATTGTACATTATAGACGGAAGGGGGAACGGCCGTCAATCCTTCCACCCTTAAAAATTTGATTGTATAGAAAATGGCTGGTCTCTGTAGGGTAAACGGCGACCGCCGGTATTTGCCTGTTACCTGGGGCAATCATACAATTTAGCGGATTCATTCTATGCTTGGAGGTTATCTATTTTGTTACTAAAGAAACAGTTATTTAGCGGCCGGTTCGCGGCATTGATGATGATGGCGCTGGTATTGGCCGCTTGCCAAACCGATTCTATCTTGCCGACGCGGGCAGCGGTTGCGCCAACGGTATTGTCGGATGTAGAAACGGACGATGCTGTCGCCCAAGTTCCGCCTACCTGGACGCCGGAGCCGATTCCGCCGACGAACACGCCGGTTCCGCCGCCGCCCACCAGTACGGCCGTGCCCACCGCTACGCCGGCCCCGCCAACAGACACGCCCATCCCCATTCCCACCAACACGCCAGAGCCAACGGCCGTGCCGCCTACGGCAACGGCCGTGCCGCCTACTTCCCCGCCCCAACCTACAGCGCCGCCACCGCCGCCAACCATCCCTTCTGACCCCATATTAGGCCAGAATATTCTGACCAATGCATCTTTTGAGGAAGGGCATTACAACAAAGACGGCATACCCGAATTGCAATTACCCAATGGCTGGTATTTCCAATGGGACGAAGGACCAACCGGCTTTGGCGACAATCCTTGGGATGTTTATGTGCGACCAGAAACGCGCGTATTGCCATCCTCCCAACTGCCGCCCGACGAACACGCCCTGTTCATTTGGGATGGCACGCATACCGTCAAAATGTTTAAAGGCAATGGCGCCATCAGCATGAGGCTGCTGACCGATATGCACCTGGAGCCAGGAACCTACCAATTTGAGATCAATCTGTTCCCAGACATGGTGATGGGTTATGAAAACCACCAAAAAATATGGGCTAGCGATCCGCTTTCTGGAGAAGTCCGCTTTATCGTAACCGGGGCCGAAACGGGCTGGTTCCTGCCTGTATTTGGACAACGCAACACGTTTACCCATACCTTTACCGTTGCTCAGGCTCAAACTGTGCAAATTGGCGTCGGTTTTCGTGGACGGTATGCGCTGTCAACCAATGGCTTCTTTGTCGATAATTGGTCGCTCAAAAAGATTGAGAACTAAGTTATTGCAACCAACTTTAGTCAACTACGTAAAGCATGTCATATGATAGGTTTCTGAATGAAGGAGTATGACATCATGAGCGATGAACAAATTCCCAGTGTGGAAGAAATTAAAGAACGGTTGAAAGTTGAAATTCCGGTAGAGGAAGAAGAAGCGGCCAAAGCGGATACGACAAAGCGCGATATTTCCGGAGAACTGAAAGATTTGGGTCGCCAATTTGCCGACACGGTGCAAACGGCCTGGAACAGCGAAGAACGGCATCGTGTGGAAGGTGAAATACGCGAAGGTGTGAAATCTTTTGTGAGCGAAGTAGATAAAGCTATCCGCGAGGCTAAAGAAAGTCAGGCGGCGGCCAAAGTAAAGGAAGAAGCGGCTGAAATCAAGACCAAAATTGAAACGGGCGATTTGGGCCGTAAAACCCGCGAGGGGCTGGTGCAGGGCTTGCAATGGCTTAGCGAAGAGCTGGGCAAGCTGGCCGGACAATTTGGGGCTGCCGAGAAGTCCCCAGAGGACGCGGATTCGGTTGAGGACACGGAATAAACAATAGTTTGTTCTTTTGTAAAAACTGATCATGTCATTCCCGCGCAGGCGGGAATCCATTCCTAAAAAAAGAGGGATACCTGCCTTCGCAGAGCTTGCCCTCACGAAGGTGGGGGTATGACAACGGCAAGTATTTGTTAAGTCAGAAACGACTCTATTGCCCAAAACAGAAAAAACCCCTTGTCTGGTCAATCCGGACAAGAGGTTTTTTGTTTTTGGCGTGGCTGAGGGTGTCAGGACAAAACGGCGTTGGCTAGTTTTTCTAGTCCGTCCATATCGTCTAGATCGAGCCATTGCAGCATGACGCGCTGCACGCCCGCGTCTTCAAGCTGCTCCAACTGCTCGACGATTTGCGGGCCGGTTCCTAGGACCAGCCCACGTTGCCGGAGTTCGTCCAGAGTCAGGCTGGAATGAGCGAATTTGGCTTGGAGTTGGTTGTCATTGCCGATTTCGACGCGAGTCATGAGGGATCGGCGGACGTTGGAAGGTGCACGGCCGTTTCCAACCAACATCTCATCCAACATTCCGCTTAACTCGGCGAACCGAGCGGCTGAAACATAAACCGCATTCCATTCTGAAGCGTAACGCGCCGCCAGGGGCAGTGTACGTTTGGGGCCGTTGCCGCCGATGAGGATGGGCGGCCCGCCCGGTCGCTGTGGGCGAGGCAGCAGAACTGCTTCATTGGTTTGGTAATAATCCCCGGCAAAATCCACCGGATCATCATTGTGAAGCAGTTGTGTGATGATTTCCAGCCCTTCTTCAAACCGGGCAAAACGCTGCGGCACATCCAGCAAATCCCAACCGTAATTCGTGTGTTCGCGCTCTTGCCAGCCCGCGCCTAGTCCCAACGTTAACCGCCCGCCAGATAAATCGTCTATTGCGCCGGCAATCCGCGCCGTCATCGTTGGTTGACGGAAGGAGACGGGCGAGACGAGCGGTCCAAATTCAATGCGCTTGGTGTGGCTGGCTAACCAGGTCAACGATACCCATAATTCCAGCGACTCTTTATCCGGCGGGTTGGCGTTGGTGTAATGATCGGAGCGGTAAAGACCGACGAAGCCTAGTTCTTCAACGGCCGTTGCCAGCCTTTTCCAACGCGGCCAATTCAAACCATTTTGCCCTTCAACCATAATCGCAATTTCAAGCATGTTTATACTGCCTCCTTATAGCAAAAAACGCCTGTTCTTTGCAGAGC
Organism: Anaerolineae bacterium; assembly: GCA_024762695.1. GTDB lineage: Bacteria > Chloroflexota > Anaerolineae > Promineifilales > Promineifilaceae > JACKCC01. The sequence continues at coordinate 1,881 of JANTGY010000016.1, read as the reverse complement.
AAGCGTTTGTTCTTTCGTTAAATTGAGTATGAGTTACGCGGCGGCTGTGTCCAGATGTCGCAAAATTTGGGCAACGATACGGTCTTTGGGATAAGCGCCAACCATGCGCTCAACGACCTGACCGCCCTTGAATAACATGACGGTAGGGATGCCTACAATCCCGTAACGACCGGGGATGGCCGGATTTTCGTCAACATCCACTTTAGCAACCTTGATTGCCCCTTCATACTCTTCAGCGATGGCGGCGACGGAAGGCGCAATCATGCGGCAGGGACCGCACCAGTCGGCCCAAAAATCTACCAATACCGGTAGTTCGGAATCTAATACGTCTTGTTGAAATGACTCATCGGTCACTGCAAATGGTTTAGCCATTTTGTTTCTCCTTAAAAATAATAGCTCTCGCATCTCGCTTTGCAGACGGGCTGCATCTTTGTTTAGTAGACGCGCTTAATTGTGATATTCTTACGCTGTGCGCAACTAAAGGCTGTTTACTGTCAAGACCTCTATTATAGTCAAAGATTGATTGTTGTGCATAAGAGAATGATAAACATTAACCAACCCTACTTTTCCACTTGGCAAGGAGCGTTACAATGGAGATGATGCGCGATTTATTGATTACAAACGGCCGTTTAGTCACTTGGGGCCAATCCAATGAAATCATAGAGAAGGGCGGGCTGCTGCTGCGCGACGGCCGTATCGCCGATATGGGCGACGACGCGGCGCTGAGAGCTAAATATCCCGACATTGCGCAGATCGACGCGCGCGGCCAACTTGTCATGCCCGGCAACATCGCCGCCCACACCCACTTCTATGGCGCCTTCGCGCGCGGCATGGGCATCCCCGGCCCGCCCATGAAAGATTTCCCCGACATCCTAAACCGGCTTTGGTGGCGGTTGGACAAAGCGCTGCTCGATGTTGATGTGGAATACAGCGCCCTCGTCAGCCTCATAGACGCCATCAAACATGGCACAACTACCCTCATAGACCACCACGCCAGCCCCAGCGCCGTCAACAACTCCCTTGACCAGGTTGCCGACGCGGTGGCAACGGCCGGCGTCCGCGCCGCCCTTTGCTACGAAGTCACCGACCGCAACGGGCCGGAAGAAGCGCAAGCCGGCATTGACGAAAATGTCCGCTTTCTACATTCTCTCCGCGAACGGGGGAACGATTTATTGGCCGGAACATTCGGCCTGCATGCCTCCCTTTCGCTCAGCGACGAAACCCTGGCCGCCTGCGTGGACGCAGCCAAAGATTTAGCCACCGGCTTCCACATCCACGCCGCCGAGCATGAATCCGACGAGTACGATTCGCTGCAAAAATACGGCAAGCGCGTCATTGATCGGCTGGCCGACGCCGGGATTTTGGGGCCGAAAAGCATCGTCGCCCACGCCATTCACATTGACCCAACCGAGAAGATGATCCTGCGCGACACTGGAACCTGGGTGACGCACCAACCGCGCAGCAACATGAACAATGCCGTCGGCGCCTCCGACATTGAAGGGATGATGCGCTTGGGAATTCCCGTTTGTTTGGGCAACGACGGCATGGGCAACAACATGTGGGCGGAATGGAAGGCGGCCTACTTCATGCACAAACAAGTCCACCGCGACCCGCGCCGGGCCAACGGCGCCGACATCGCCCGGATGGCGATTGACAATAACGCGGCGCTGGCGGGCATGTTCTGGCCGGATTTGCCGTTGGGTAAACTGGAAATCGGCGCGGCGGCGGATGTGATTTTTGTGGATTACCATGCGACGACGCCGCTGACGACCGGGAATTTGCCCTGGCACATTATCTTTGGCTTTGAGGCCAGTATGGTAACGACGACGATTGCGGCCGGGAAGGTGTTAATGCAAGACCGTCAACTGTTGACGCTGGACG
>JANTGY010000015.1 GCA_024762695.1 Anaerolineae bacterium | reverse complement strand
TGCCCACCATCAAATAAATGAAAATGACTGCTGCTGTAGGGCAAGATGTTATCTTGCCCGGACAAGTTAACAACTTGTCCTACATTTATAGAGGAGTAGATTCCTGCCTTCGCAGGAATGACAGCCTAAATTCTTGGTACTTAAAATTCATAATTGGCCCGAGTCGGTTTCCCAGTCAAACTTCACATATCTGTTTCGATGAGCAGCCCCAATTGGGCGGTCGCCTCGCGCAAGCGCGGCCAATCTTTTACTTGTACCGATGCAGCCAGATCGCCCAAACTCTCCCCGATAAAATCACGGGTTTTGACATTGCGGCGCAGGGTTTGCAAAATGCCAGCATCGCGCACGCGTAGGATGACGGCCGTTTCCAACCTTGCTTCCACCCCATTTTCTGCCCAACGCAAAACCGACCGATGAACGCTTGTGGGTAACGGCCGTCCCCCCGCCTCCGTCAAAAATTGTAAAATTCGATCCGGGGCAATCCCCCCCTGCCGCGCCTGGGCAAGCGAATTTGGCGTCAGCCGATAACGATACGGCTTACCGGATTGTACGCGTTCCGCTTCGCTCACCCGCGCCGCCTGGAACCGCTCGTAGCGGCCGGCATTGTGCGGCGCCAACAAGCTGGCGTCGGCCTGAATGATCAGCGGAACGCGCACCTCGTCCGGTGGCGGCGGGACATCGGCCAGCCAATCCAGCGCGCGCGGCGTTAAACGAAAGCAATCGGCGTTTTTCTCAGCCAGGCCCAGCCAGAAGAGCGGCCCCGTCGCCAAAAATGGCAGCAATCGCCCTTCCACTTTATCCCATTCATCAAATCCGGTGATATACGCCGCCCGATCGTTCTCACGGATGTACCAGGTGTCATAATTGCCGTCAGGCCGCTGAAAATGAGGGTCATTTTCTTTAACGTACTCAACCAAATCGGCCAACTGGAACCATTCGTCGGTGCGGGGCAGCGCGTCCAACAGCGCAGTGCGGGCCAAAATGGGATCGTTTTGCCAGCCTTCACCTTCGCAGCGCAGCCCCGGCGTGTGGCATAAATCGTTCCAGGCGCTGCCGCTCCAGGCATCGGCCAGGGCGCGCAGTTGAGCCTCGCGGCTTTGTTTAAGCCAGGCGACGGCCGTTCGCGTCGGTCGCAGTCCCTCAGCCAATTCACGCAAAAAGCCCATTTCGCGCGCCAGGGTCAGCAACAGGGAACGCCGGTCGGGGTCATCGTTTAGCAGATAATGCCCCCAATCGAGACTGCCCGATTGGAATTGGGTTTGCTGGGCCAGCGCCAGGATGGTCGTCAAATCGTCTACGGCGTCGGTTACGGCCGTCTCCCAGGCGTCGGGTTGGTTGGTCGGTTGCAGAGCGGACACGGCCGTTTCCTTGACGATCAACAACTCTTCGGCCTGCGGCAGTTGGGACAGCAGCTCAGTAGGCAGGTAATAAAACTCAATCATGCCCTCGGCCGTCTCGTCAAACCCGCGATACAAAAAGCCGCGATACCACAACGCCTCGGCCGCGCTGATTGGATCCAGCCAGGGTTCCTCGCGTTCCAACTTGCCCGGCCCCATCATCCGCACTTCGCCATGTTCGCGGCTGAAGGCGGCTACGGGAATACGGCCGTTTTTACCCGCCAACGCCGCCAACGCCGCCGCTTCCTCCGGCGGCAAATAAAGCAGCTCCTGGGCCATGTCCAACTGCGCCAGCCGCTCCGCCAGCGCGCGCACGCACGCCGGTTTATCCGTCCCTGTCAAATCCAGGTCCCACCACTCGCCAATCACCCGCAGGGCAATCAATTCATGCTCTTGCAATGCCTGGTTAAGTGAACGCATCATCAACTCCAGATTCAAAATTTACACAATTACCCGCAGCGCGCCGGGGACACTCGTCACCGTCACCTGGCGTACATTATCTTTGGGATAAGCAAACATCTCGCCATCCACATGAATTGGCGCCGGCATGTTGGCGTTAATCACAATCCGCCGATTTTGGCGCATATTTACATGCTTTGAAGATATGTGTCGCCCCTTAAGCGATTTGATAAGCAGATAAATCATGTGCAGCCGGCTGATGGGACTGACTGTGCAGCTTTGAATGAGATCGTCATCTTGAACAGCCCCCGGCGTTAGAAAAAAACCGCCGCCGCCGCGCGGCCCAATGCCCATAGCCAATAACAAGGTTTCCTGAGCAATTATTTCATCGTCAAACCGCGCCTCGATGCGCATTTTTAGATAATAAAAGGCAATTGTTTGCAAAACGGCTAGCAAATACATAAAAAAGCCATATACGCGCGTAATACTCTCGGTGCGGGCGACAACCATTGCGTCCATGCCTAGTCCGAAATTATTGTCAAAGTAACGGAAACGGCCGTGTTCGTCTTCTACGCGTCCCAAATCAACTCGTCGTTCTTTACCGGAATACAAACGCTCGACCGCCCCTTCGACTGTAAGCGGAATGCCCAAGCCAAAGGCAAAATCATTGCCCGATCCGATGGGAATCACACCTAATTTCGTATGCGACTCGCCGCCGCGTACCAGCCCGTTGACCACCTCATGGACTGTGCCGTCGCCGCCGGCGGCAACGACCAAATCATACCCATCGTCGACCGCTTGTCGGGCTAATTCTGTGGCATGGCCAGGCCGCTCCGTCAGCGTAATATCAGCGCCGCCATAGCGTTGGGTCAACGTCTCAATTTCAGCCTGGCGCTGAACGGCCCGCCGTTGATCAGACCAGGGATTCATAATGATTTTGACGCGCATAATCGCTCCTCGTATAAAACAATGCACTACAAAAACGCAAAGGGCGCCGAGAAAAAGAAGAATCCGTATTCATCTGGGCAATCGGCAAAGTATGCGAATTTTCTTTATTGAAAGCCACATTATACGCCACGATTATCCACATACAAACGGCCGTTCTTTATATACTTATCGTTGCTTTACACCCAAACTCAAACGTGCTATACTCCGCCTATAACATTATGTTACGTCAACTTATTCTGTATTGGCAAAGAGGCGCTGTTTTGATTGGGAAAGTGCCATGACCCAGATTTCATTGGAACAAGACACATATCTCGATCAAATTGCCGATGCTATTTGCCGCCGGGGACTGCGTTTGCCCACGCTCATCGCTCTGGACGCTGGACGGCCGTTAGCCTTTTTAGGCGGTCAGTTTCTTTGGCTGTCTCAACCGGCGCTTTCTCTATTTTTACCCGATCAAGAAATCCGGCAAGCCGCCCAATTACTGGAAAACCCCGACGCCCTCGCCGCATTAACGGCCCGATTAGAGGCTCGATAATAGGCAAAAAGACAGTGATGAACGTAAACCTAGCCTTAAGCGCCATTCTGATAATTACCTTGCTGCTCCTGCTCTTTACCCGACGCCAGAAAATGAGGAGCAGCGGCGCGGCTTTACGGCCGTTATCCGCCATTGCCGCCCTCGACGACCGGCTAGGCGAAGCGATTGAAAGCGGGCGGCAAGTACACGTCAGCCTGGGACAAGGTGGGTTAACCGGAACCGCCGCGCCGACCAGCGTTGCCGCCGCTCATATCCTTACCCATTTGGCGCAAGAAGGCAGCGCCAGCGGCGCCGCCCCGCTGGCTACCGTCGGCGAAGGCGCCCTGCTGCCCCTGGCGCAAGAAAGCCTGCGCCGCGCCCACGATGAAGTTGGCCGCATTCGGGATTACAAACCGTCTATGGCCCAATTCGTCGCCGCCGAAACTGAACCTTACGCCTTTGCCGGCGGCGTCGCCAGCGTCATGCAGCAAAACAACGTTGGCGGCAATGTAATGGTCGGGCGTTTTGGCCCGGAAATCGCCATCATCGCCGAAACTGCCGCCCGACAAAACATCAATCAAGTTATTGGCACAGACGATCCTTCAGCGCTGGCAGCGGCAACGGCCGTTACCGGCGATCTACTTGTAGGCGAAGAGCTATTCGCTGCCGACGCTTATTTGGAAGGCAGCCCCAGCCAAATCGCCAGCCTGCAAGTTCAGGACATTTTACGCGCCGTCATCGCCGCCGTCATATTGATTTTGGCGCTCGTCAATTATTTAAACGGATAATCAACGCCGCGGAATAATCATGTTTAAGCGTAATTTACCGCTCGCCATCGCCATCTCATTTGGAGCGCTCACCCTATTGGGGCTGCTCTTCCTGCCGGACCTCAGCCGTCTCATTTTAAGCTGGGCTGCGTTCCTGGCGGCTGCCGCCTTGCTGTTGGGCGTTTTGAATTTGTTTGCTATCCATTTGCAACGATTGACCAAGGAGGGCAGCCTTTACAGCGGCATTCTCATTTTGGGCATGACGGCCGTTTTCGGCCTAGCCATCACCGACCAGCTATCCATTACCCAAAATGGCGTGATGACCGCCTTCAATTGGATTCAGGCCCCGCTCGAAGCGGCCCTCGCCTCCCTGCTGGCCTTTTTCCTGCTCTTTGCTGGATTCCAGACACTAAAACGGCAGCGCAGTCTTTGGACTGTTTTATTTGTGGCAACGGCCGTCATTCTCCTGATTAGCCAGGCCTTAACTGCAACGACTCTGCTCCCTGACAATGTGCGCGATTTGTTTAACGCAATCCAAAATAACATCAACAACATCATCGCCGTCGCTGGAATGCGCGGGCTTCTCATCGGCATCGCCTTAGGCGCAATCACGCTCAGCCTACGGTTATTGCTGGGCATGGACCAACCATATAACAAATGAGTCAAGAAATCATTTGCCGCGAATGCAATTCGCCTAATAAACCCGGCAGCAAATTCTGCAATAACTGCGGCAAACGTCTGCCCAAAAGCACAAAAATCCTTTGTCCAAACTGCCAGACGCCCAACACCAGGGATCGGTTTTACTGCGACAACTGCGGCGCGCGACTCATCGAGCAAGACAATCTGGCCCCTCCTGACAAATCAGACGAAAATAGAAAAGAAGGAGCAACAGATCAATTTCTCTCGTTGCCCATGCGTCCGCCTGGCGATACAGGCGAATTAGACCTTTCCCAAACCATCCCCGATTGGCTAAAAGGAGAAACAGAATCTGGATTAACGTCCGAAGAAGATGCGCCGCCGCAAAAACTGCCAAAAGTTGAAGAGATCGGTTCGCCCCAAAAAATGACGGACGATCTTCCCGATTGGCTGGTAGACGAACATGATTCAAAGCCCATCATCGGCTCGCCCCGCATCATTACCACGGAGCACTATCTGAATCTCATCGAGGAATCGGGCGATGAAACGGCCGCAGATATGGCCGATGTTGACGAAACAGCCGAAAAGGCCGCCTTACCCGATTGGTTGGCTGATATGGCCGCCCCCCCCACCAAAGATGAAGTTATAACATCTGGCGACAAATCCACCACCGAAGACGCGCTGGCCGAATGGCTGGCTGACATTTCTCAGTCTGGGTTGGAAGATGAGGAAACAGAAACGGCCGTTACCGGCGATCGAGCCGCGTCAGAACAAACCGACACAAACTCAGGCGACCGCGGTAACGCCCCCCCCGTTGTTTCCGACGAAACAGCCGATTGGCTGGCCGGTATTCTTCCCGACTCCGACGAACTGGCTCCACCGTCGCCTACAGCCGCAGACCAACCGACAGAAGAACAAAATCTGGAAGAGGAAATGTTCGATTGGCTGGCCGAGTCGCTGCCCGAAACCGGTAACCTGGCCGAATCCACAGGGCCAGCCAGCGACTCGACAGAAGACGAACCAGGAATAGACGATTGGCTGGCCGATTTTGGGCTGCCCGACACAGGTTCTTTAACCGATTCGCCTGACGAATCGCCTGACAACAGGGCCGATCAAGATACGCCAGATGCCGACTCCGCCATTCCTGATTGGTTAAGCGATGAGGAAATTGATACGGTAGACAGCGGCGCACTTTCAGATTTGGCCGACGCCGTCGCTCAGCAAGACATCGGCCAACCGGATGCGACCTTGTCCGAATGGATGTCCGACCTCATGGATTCTGAGGGAGCGTCCGATACGGTTGAAAGCGAATTTCCCCTCCCCGACACCGATTCTCTGCCCGATTGGATGGCCGAATTTACCGCCGCCGACACAAACGGGTTCACCGAGCCGGCCGCAGATGGCTTAGATGAAGAATTTACGGAAACGGCCGTCTCCGAGACGCCTACTATCGACTCTGAAGACCCTTTCGCAGGCAGCGAAACCGCCTGGTTACGCGGGTTTGAATTCGATGACGACGATCAACCCGCCCCAACAGCCCCCGACGAAACGGAACCGACCGACGTTCCCGAACAACCAGAACAGGCGATTGAACCAGAGCCAGAACTGGAACCAGAACCGCCGGCTACCGGCCCTTTGCCCGATTGGCTAACTGGCGGCGAAGACGAATCGTTGACAACCGACGACTCTGGTTTTGGCGATCTATTCTCCCAAGACGATGCGACCAACGCCGATTTAGATTGGTTGACCGACAATGAAACGGCGGCGGATGATACGCCACCGCCTGATGAAGAAACAGAACCGGCCGCTCTGCTCAGCGGCGACACCGATTGGCTGTCCGAATTCACCGCAATGGGCGACGAAGCATTCTCCCTGGACGAAGACGGCACAACGGCTGATGATGGCGCTGATGGCGCTGATGATTCCGAGGAACCAGCCGCCGCCGAAGCGCCCCAAGAGGATGCGCCGTCGCCAGAATTTGAAGCCGATATGTTCGCCGCCGATTGGCCTGAAGAAACACCAGACGATGATGCGGCGCCACAAGATCTCGCCCCATCCCCGCAAGCTCAAACAGATGGCGCCTGGCTAGACGCCGATTCAATGCTGGAAGATGCGCTGCAAGACGAGATGCCCGACTGGTTAGACGAATTAGGGCCGCCAATTGACGCCACATCGCCGCCAGAGCAGGAAGATGTCGCCGACAATGAAAGCTTACCCGCCTGGCTCGCCCAAATGAAACCGGGCACAGCCTTTTCTGGCAGCGGGCTGTCCGATATGAGCGAGTTGGAAGATTTGTCGTCGGCTTTGGGCAGCAGCCTCGGCAGCGACATGGACAGCGCCGATTTGCCCGACTGGTTGGAGGGAGCAGACGAGTTACCGGGAGCGTTCACGTCGCTAGATGCATCGCCGGATATCCCTGAATGGCTAAAATCTGAAGGGGAAGTGGGCGACTCAGACCATGATCTAATCAATTTGGGCAGCCAGCCCCCGCTTGACGCTTCAAGTGAATGGACTTCTGTCTTACAAGATTTACCCCCGGCGGAGTCAGTCAAAGACTCGCTGACTCCGGCCAATATCCCGGATTGGATTTTGGAGCTAAAACCGGGCGCGTTGACCGGCGAAGAACCAGTTCCTGAAGCAGAAAAGCCGGCAGTGGCTGTCGGCCCCTTAACCGGCATCCGCGATGCGATTATGATTGAACCGGCCATTGCCCGCCCGTATGAAAGGAGTGGGCGACCGGCGTTTACCATCACAAACGAACAAAGGGCGCAAACGGCTTTGCTCAAGCAGTTGTCCCTGGTTGAGCGCGAGACGTCCGGTAGCGTTCACATTGCAACGCCCCGCCTGGCTGTTTCGATTTGGCTGCGTATTTTGCTGGCCGGGCTATTAACGGCGGCGATTGCGATTGGCTTGTTACGGCCTAATTTGCTAGAACCTGCGCCGCTGACCGCGCCGCCTCATGTGGATGCCGCTTACACGGCCGTTCAAGCCGCCGCCGGGCAGCCTGTTTTGTTAGCAGTCGAATACACGCCTGCTTTGGCGGGCGAATTGGAGGCGCAGGCGGCCATGTTAGCCGAGCAGTTGGCGGCCAATGGCAGTCCAGTCGTCACTGTAAGCCAATATGCAGCGGGAACGGCCGTCGCCCAAACCAATTTCGGCGATCAACCAACTCTAGGCCTGCTGCCCGGCGACTCCATCGGCCTGCGACAACTAAGCGACTGCCTCTCCCTGGGAACAGCTTGCAACGAGATTACGGGGCGCAATCTGGACAGCGTTATGCAGCAAACGCTGTCGGATGTGGGTTTGATCATTGTTTTGACTGGCGAACGAGATAGTCTGGTTAACTGGCTGGAACAAGTTGGCGGGAGAACAACGACGCCAATGGTCGCCGGACTTACCCAATCTTTAGGCCCTGTAGCCGCTCCTTATTTTGCCAGCGGTCAATTAGCGGGCATGATTGTGGGGCTGCCGGACACGGCCGTTTACCAACAAACTATTCAATCCCAGCCCACCGACGCCGTCAGCCGCCAATTGAGCGCGCAAACGCTGGCCCAATTGGTCGCCGCATTGGCGCTGCTAATCGGCGGCCTGGGGCATGGCGCGATAGGACTATTTAGACGAGGAGAGGCAAAGTAACATGAGTGGCGACTTTATCGGCTTGCTGATTGGCCTGATTTTAACCCTTTTCATTTACAGCTATGTCGTCGGCGATAATCCGCTTTACCGCTTATCGGTTCATTTGCTGGTGGGTGTCAGCGCCGCTTATTCAGCGGTAATCGTCATTCGACACATTATTTTGCCGGTCGCCAACCAAATCATCCAAAATCCAACTGAGCGAGAGAGTTTACTTTGGGCGATTCCCCTTTTCTTTGTTTTGCTTTTGTTACTAAAGCGAGCGCCTGGATTGGCCTGGTTGAGCAATAACAGCGTCGCTCTCCTGGTGGGTGTGGGCGCGGCGGTAGCTCTATTGGGCGCATTAACCGGCACGCTTTGGCCTCAGATTACGGCCGTCGCCGCTTCCGACCCTGGCTATCAGACCATTATTATTGCCATTTTGACCGTTTTGACATTGCTTAGTTTCCAATTTACCGGGCGTTTCAAAAAGGATGGACAGTGGCAACGGCCAGTTTGGCAGCGCGGCATTGTCCATATTGGCCGCGCCACATTGATAATCACCTTTGGCGTTTTATTTGTCGCCTTGCTTAATACCAGCCTGATTTTACTAAGCAGCCGGCTCGGGTATTTCCTGACTCAGCTTCAACAACAACTGCCATGACCACAAATGAAATGATGACCGACACCTCCGCTGAATCGGCGCCCGACGCTGCGGCCGAACAAACGACGGCGGGCCTCTCCACTACGCCGCCGAAATCGTTCCTCATCGCTGATTGTGGTAGCGTCAACACGACTGTCGCTTTGTTTGATGCTGCGGCTGATTCTTACCGCCTGGTTGCGCGCGTTTCCGTGCCGACTACGGCAATCGAACCCTGGTCAAACATCCATTTAGGTATTCAGGAAGCAGTCGCCCAAATCGCCGACATCACCGGACGCATACTGATGAATCAACGCGGCGATCTCATTAGGCCAGCCCGAATCAGTGGGACGGGCGTGGATGCTTTTGCCGCCGTGATTAGCGCTGCGCCGCCATTGGATACTATTTTGGTTGGGCTATTTGAAAAGGTCAGTCTAGCCAGCGCTCGGCGCGCGCTTAACAGCGCGTATACGCGCGAATTGGACGCTTTTAGTTTGGCCGACACCCGCAGTGAAAGCGAACAAATCGGCAGCATTGTTCGGCATCAGCCCGATTTGATTTTTGTGGCCGGCGGCGCCAACGGCGGGGCCGAGGAACGTTTGCTGCAATTGATTGACACCATCCAGATTGGCGCGCTGGCATTGAGCGATGTGAAACGGCCGCGTGTATTATTTGCCGGTAACATCGCGGTGCGCGAGCGTATCCGCACAACGCTGGGCGAAAATATCCATTTACATGTGGCGGAGAATGTACGGCCCTCGTTAGAATCCGAGAACCTGGCCGACGCAGGACAAATCGTTAACGAATTATACGAAGCGCTAAAAATCAAATCGCTGCCCGGCATTCAGGACATCTCTGAATGGAGCGGTTTCCCATTACAGCCAACGGCGCAAGCATTGGCCGACATCACGACTTACTTTGCCGCATTGCAAAACGGCCGTGTTATAGCGGTCGATTTGGGCGCCAGCAATGTCACTTTTGTTGAAGCGGCTCCCGAAAAGAGAACGCGCCTTTGCGTTCAAAGCGATATAGGCATGGGACAACCCATTGCCAACATATTGGACAAGAAACCTTTGGCCGACATTTTGCGATGGCTGCCATCGCCTATGGAAGCGGAACAGGCGCGCGACTTTATCCATAACAAAGCGCTTTACCCGCATACGATCCCTGTAACCGAGCCGGAATTACGGCTGGAGCAGGCGATTGCCCGCGAAGCGCTGCGCGACTCGGTAACGGAAATGCACGCCAGTTGGGAAAATGGGCAGGCGACGACGCCGCTGAATTTGCTTTTGATTGGCGGTAAAACGCTGACGGCCGCGCCCCGTCCCAGCCAATCTTTGCTGCTTTTGCTGGATGTTTTGCAACCAACGGGCATTTTTGCGGCAGCGATGGATGTGTATGGCGTTTTACCGGCGTTGGGCGCTTTGGCGGCGTATGAACCGTTAGCGGCCGTTCAATCGTTGGAAGGCGGCGCGCTGCTGGACTTGGGCTGGGTTGTCGCTCCCATCGGTAAGGGGCATCCAGGGCAGCCAGCGCTGCATATTGTGATGGAATCTGAAGACTCCCAACGGCTGGAGGTTGAGGTAGAATACGGTACAATTGAGACGCTGCCCCTGGCGGCCGGTCAGTCGGCTAAAGTGACGTTACGGCCGTCGCGCCGTTTTGACGTAGGGTTTGGTCCCGGCAAGGAAAAGCAGGTAACGATTCACGGCGGCGCAGTGGGGTTAGTCATTGACGCGCGTGGGCGTCCTTTTAATTTGCCCGCCGATGATGAAGCGCGACAAGCGCTGCTGCGTCAATGGCTTTGGGGCGTCGGCGGCTAGTTTTTACGGTCGGAATTGAGTGATTGACTAATGGATTATTTTACGCGCTCAACAATTATCGCTCCCTTAACCCGCATCCGGCGTGAACGGCTTCTGCCTGGCGGCGGCGAGGTAATCGCCAAAATTGGCCAGGAAGTGGCTCCGACTTTGACTGTAGCCCGCATGGCGGGAAAGATGAATTTTGAGATTGTGCCGGCCTGCAAGCTGCTTCGTATTTCGCCGGAGGAGTTGTCGAAACGCCTCTTGGTACGACGTGGAGATACGGTCAAAATGGGCGCGCGGTTGGTAGACAAGGGCGGGTTTGGCCGCAAAGGGCTTGATTCGCCGGTTGATGGAACGCTGTATGCGGTTGTAAACGGCCGTCTGGTCTTCCAACAAACGGCGCAATATATCGAGCTGCGCGCGTTGGCCAAAGGGCGCGTTGTCAATCGCATTGCCAACCGAGGCGTTGTATTGGAAATTAACGGTTCGCGGATTCAAGCAATTTGGGATTCGGGAAAAGAGGGATTTGGCGTTATTCATACGACGGCGGCAACGGCCGACGCTCCTTTCGCCGCTGCCCAATTAGAAGACGATGTTAATAATCGAATTTTGGTAACGGGTAAAATCACCCAGGCCGATGTTTTAGAACAAGCGGAACAAGCGGGCGTCAGCGGTTTAATCGCGGGCAGCATTGCCGCCCATTTGCTGCCGGTGGCAATGGCAGCCAGCTACCCAGTTTTTGTTACCGACGGCATTGGCGAGCAGGGCATGCTGCCGCAGGTATTTCAACTGCTGCAGCAATCTGAAGCGCGTCACGTAGCGCTTTTCAATAGTCCACCGAATCAATCGGGCATCCGGCCGGAAATAGTTATCCCACTGGAAGCTGTGCCCGGCGCAGATTTGCCGTCGGCAGGACGGCCGTTGGTCGTCGGTCAGTCAGTTCGTATTGTGCGACGGCCGTTTGACAATCAAGTTGGCGTCGTCGTAAATTTGCGGAAGCGCGCCCAAATGACGCCAATTGGCTCCAGAGCCTATGGGGCCGACATCAAATTATCAGACGGACAGGTTGTGTTTGCGCCCATTGCCAATTTGGACGCCATTATTTAATTTTTGCCCGCTCATATTGCGTCAATGGCAAATTGCGGACGCGGTACAGGGTATTTGAACGGAGGAAAGCATGGAAGAAGATTTTATCATTGAAGAAGGGGGCGAAACCCCATCCAATCGTCGTCCATTTCTTATTGCCGTCGGCGTCTTGCTCAGCATCCTGGTAATATCTGTCATTTGTTCGGTATCAGTTCTAAACGCGAGAAATAATGGTGAGAACGGTGGCAATGCCGAGGAAATAGCGGCAATCGAAACGCAAAACGCAATAACCGAATTAGCGAATCAATCGGTAACACAAACGATCATTGCCATGGAAACAGAGGAAGCGCGACCGACAGAAACGCCTCCCCCGCCGGCCACGAATACGCCCGCGCCAACCAATACGCTTCGTCCAACCAACACACCGGTCATTCGCCCGGCGGATGATGCCGATGGGACAGCTACGCCGGAACTGGAAGATGGCGCTGACTCATCCGCAGAAACAGGCGCCGACACGCCGACGCCTGTCGCTCCATTAGGCGGCGCAAATGGCGGCAGCGATGACGAGGCATTGCCACAAACAGGCATTGGCACGTGGAGCGCGTTGGTTGCGGCGTTGGGCCTGATTGCGGTTCTAATCGCCGCCCGTCGTTTACGCACTGGTTAGTTTTTTATTTTCAACAATGTTGTTTAGCTTTGGCTAAACGGCCGTATGACAATCAGCCGCATTCTTTTTTATGTGGCTGGTTGTTTTTATTTTCCATAACCCATTCATTTATATGGCTCAATCAACAGTATCAATCACCTACTCCTTCCCATCACGCCTTATGTTATAATGCTCCTAAATAAATCAATGCCGCGTGACAATCTTATGAATGATATTACGAATCGATCTGCTCTAATCCTATTAGTCGAAGATGATCCATCTATGTTGGAAGGCATGTCAGATTTGCTGCAAACGCCGACGCTCCTCAAAACGATGGGGATTGACTATGATGTAGATATTATGACGGCCGAAAATGGGGCTGAAGCGTTGGAAATGATGCGTCAGCGTACGCCGGATATCATCGTCTCGGACATTATGATGCCCGTTATGGATGGTCACCAGTTCTTACATGCGGTACAGAAAAATCCTGACTGGCTGCATATCCCCTTTATTTTCCTGACAGCAAAAGGGAATGAAGATGAGATTCTTGATGGTCAACTACGCGGGGCTAATCTCTATATTACCAAACCATTTATCAGCAAAGAGTTGTTAGAATTGATAAAAAGCCAACTCGATCGTTCGTTTGAGCGGCAAGCCAGTCATCGACAGAATGTTTCTGATTTGAAGAAAGGCATTTTACAAATCCTCAATCATGAATTCAGAACGCCATTGACTTATGTAACCGCTTATTATGAGATGTTGGCTGACAGCTTGAATCGGTTATCCAGCCAACATAATTTCCAGGAATATTTGCGCGGTATTCAAATCGGCTGTGTGCGATTGACTAAATTGATTGAAGATTTTATTTTGGTTATTGACCTACGTACTGGCGAATTTCAATCCCGCTATTATGAAAGGGCGAAGCCCATTAGTTCACTTAACGCGCTGGCGCAAGCAGTTATTACTGAATGGGAAGATGAAGCGCAACAAAAAGGCATCCACTTGCATTTTACGGCCGCTTCAAAGACGCCGGTTATTTGGGGCGATGAACAATGTCTGCATAATATCTTCAGGCAAATGCTGAGCAACGCCATTAAATTTACGCCGCGCAACACGGAAGGGGAAAAACATATTTATGTTTCCACCTCGGTCGGCAAGCATGATGTGCGCGTTGTCTTTAAGGATGAAGGCAGCGGGTTCCCGCCAACTATTCAGGATCAGATTTTCGACCTCTTTTTTCAATATAATCGGGGCCTGCTGGAACAACAAGGAGCGGGTACGGGATTGACAATCGCTAAAGGGTTGGTGGATTTGCATAACGGCCGTATTGAAGTCGAAAGCCAGGAAAACGCAGGCAGCACATTCACCGTCATCTTCCCCATTTACACGGGCACAGGGAGCCAACAGGTTCAGAGCGCAAACGGTTCGCCTGGACAGCGTCAGGCAACGGCGCTTGTAGTTGAAGATGACCCCAGTCTTTTGCTGGGGTTAAAAGAATTACTGGAAATTGAAAAAGGGCGGTATCAATTAAATGTTTTAACGGCCGCCAATGGGCAAGAAGGGCTGGAAGTGATGCGGCGGCAACAACCCGACATCATTATTTCGGACATTATGATGCCCATCATGGATGGGTATGAATTTTTAGAAACTCTGCGAAAAAACACAGACTGGATTCAAATTCCCTTCATCTTCTTAACTGCAAAGGGCGAGCATACCGATGTGCATCGCGGGTTACGCAGCGGGGTGGATGCGTACATTACCAAGCCTTACGACAGCAATGAACTGATCCAGTTAACGTTGGCCAAGCTGGACCGTTATTTCCTTCTCCGCAGCGCTATGGCCGAAAATTTCGACTCATTAAAACGCAGCATTCTTGATCTGATCACGCCTGATTTTCGTTTGCCCCTCTCTTCCGTGCACGAATACTCAGAAAAATTGTCCGCTAATTTAAACACAGTTCAAAATGACGCCGAGTTGAAAGAATCGCTGCACGGGATCCGTGATGGCAGCGTGCGTTTAACGCGATTGGTGGAAGATTTTATCGCCCTGGCCGAACTGAGAACCGGGGAAGCAAAGACGGCTTGCGGTTTACGGACGCAGCCTATCCATCAACCTGGTTTTATCTTATGCGACGCCAGTCAACCACACAAGGATGCTGCCGCTGAGGCTAACATTGACCTGCAGTGTGAAATCAATGATGATTTGCCGTCTATTTTGGGCGACAGCATCACGTTGGAAAGCAGTCTCAGCCGTCTGGTGGAGATGGGGATTAAACTTTGTGACGGCGAAGGGCGGCAGCCTATTTATTTGACGGCCGTTTCCGAGATGGACGATGTTTGCTTTAACATTCACCTGCCGCCAACATTGGAGCAAGATCGCCTGGAGAAGGTTTTGGCGCTTTTGGAGGGGCATGATCTCAATTTATCCGGTTTACCCGACTATGCTCCGGCCATGCAAATCGCTCAAGGATACATTGAACTGAATAACGGCCGTCTTCAAATCGAACGCCAGGACAATGCCTACCGCATGACCGTCAGACTGCCCATCATCGCCGCGCCGGAAACGCCAACGACTGCCGCGTAAACAATTGGCAGCGGCGCGATATGCAGCGGGTAAAATTGAATTCTGTAACGCATTGCCTCCCTCCCCTCATTGTCCTAAAATGGTAATCAGGTCGGTACAACAAACCGTCCGGATCGTTCGTATTCATTAGTGAACAATCATCCACAAACAACCCATTGGATAAACCAGCGATTCTGTAGGCAACGGCCGTTGCCCCAACCGCGCCCAATCAAATCAAAAGGAGACCTCGAATGGCATCATTATTAGAAAAAACCCAAACCCTCATCCAGGCTAATTTACACGACATGGTAGACAAAGCCCTGCAAAAGAACTCCGTTGCCGTGATGAAACAATACATCCGCGACGCCGAACAAAATCTGGACGAGCTAGAAGACGCCGCCGCAACCGTAGGCGGCGAAGTAAAGACCCTGGAACGTAAATACAAAGAGTACAAGCAAAAAGCCGACAAGACAGATCGCAACATTGACGCTTTACTCATGCAAGGCAAAACTGACCTGGCCTCCGCCGCCCAAAACGAGCTAAACAGTACCCGCCGCTTGCAGGAACAGTACCATGAACAATGGGTACGGCAGCAGCGCGAATACGAATCTTTGCTCAACGCGCGTCTCAAATTACAAGCCAAGCTCAAAACCATCCGCCAGGAACAAAAAGAGATGGAATCGCTGCTCCGTTTGGCCAAGTCCAAAGAAATCACGGTCAAAGCCATCAAGAGCATCGACGATCTGGTTGGGATGGGCGACGGCGATATTGCCCGTCTGAGCGAATCGATTCGTTCACGCCTGGACAAGGCCAGCGCGCACAGCGAAATGTACGCCAGCAGCCTGGACAGCCAGATGGATGACGTTCTGGGCAAAACTGAGATCGATTTGCAGCTTGAAGAACGCAAGCGCCGCCTGGGGCTGGCCGAAGCGCCGACGCCGGCCATCCAGGAAGAAGAACAAGCGGAAGATGCCGCCGCAATGGACGGCTAAGACAAACGTTAGACGTAAAACGTAAAGCGTAATTGGTAAGATTGGCGCTTTACGTTTTACGTTTGGGGAAAATGCCACTCATGTCCTCAACCGAAATCAACGCCTGGCTGCGCGAAGGCATTACGGCCGTTAAAGCGGGCGAGCGTGAAAAAGCGTATGAACGCCTCATGGCCGTCATCAAAGCGGATGAGGAGAATGAACTGGCCTGGCTTTGGTTGAGCGGCGCGGTGCAAACGGCAGAAGATCGTCGCATTTGTCTGGAAAACGTCTTAACGCTCAACCCGGATAATCAATTGGCCCAGCGTGGTTTAGCAAAATTGGGGCCGCCGCCAGACGAAACCGAATCTGCCTCCGAAACTGGCCCCCGCATGGAAGAAAAATCGATGCGTAAAGAATTTGCCGCCGCCTCTCCGGCCGCCGCCATTCTGTACCCGGAACGGCAGGTGCAAGAGGCCCGTTGGCAAGAACCGGTAGTCGAACAAAGAGCAGCCCAGGCCAGCTATAAAAGCGTGTCGTCGTATGAAGATGTTTGGTCGCGCGATGAGGATATTTGCGCTTACTGCGCCGCCCCTATTGGCCCCGACACGATCCAATGTCCCCGATGCAAGCGCAAACTATCCGGCAAACGCTTTGTGTACGAAAAGCCAAGCAGCAGTATGCATGTTTATTGGGTGCTGCTGGTGGGCATGGGGCAGCTTTTTCTCATTGAGGCGATTGTAAATGTGCTGATGGGGCCGAATTATTGGGCGGCTGGTGGGTACGTCTTTTTGTTGATTATTTTTTGGGGGCTGGCCGCCGGCATTTATTTCCGCCAATCCTGGGCGCATATTAGCTCCATTTTTATGCTGGCGCTGGTTTTATTGGGTTTTTTGTTGAACACGCTGGTGGATGTTGATTACGCCGCCTTAGGTTTGGCTGCTTTTGATGCCTCTATTCGGAATTTTGTGGGATCGTTTATTGGCGGGCTGCTGAGTTTTTTGATGATTTTTGAAATAGCGACGGCCGTTCTCGCCCTTTTCTACGGCATTTTCAAAGCTGGGCCGGACTTCGAACAACGTGAAACGCGCCTGATCGCCGCCGTCACCAAAGGGAGACGCACCGCCCCCGATTACCATAACATCGCCCGACGATTGGCCGAACAAGGGCTGTGGGCATCGGCCATTTTGCATTGGCAGCGGGCGGCGGCGCAAGAGCCGGGTCAAATCGCCTACGCCAAACGGTTAGGCGCCGCTTATCTCCGGCTAGGGTTTTACCAACGCGGCCTCGATGTATTACAATCGGCGCATAATATGTCCAGCCATCCGCCTACGAAGGCGGAGCTAGAACGACAAATCCGACTGGCAAAACAACATTTAGCAGCACAACAAGCAGAAGGGGAAACGGCCGTTACCGTCTAACGCGCTCACTTCAACCAAAGATGGCAAACAACACACGCGAACAACTGGAAAAACGAGTCCAAAAAGCGATTCTACAAGAATCTTACCTGCGTTGGGAGAGCGCCGTCGTTATCGCCCTAACCCTTGGGCTGGCAGTTGCTGCCGCCTTTGACACGAGCTTTGTTAATTTCATCCCTCCGTGGGGTTGGCTGTTAGGCGGCGCTCTAGCTGAAATCACGCTAGTCTTTAGCAGCCTTACCGATCCAGAATTCGGTAGTCGCGTTGCTTCCAGTCTGCTGCATAGCGAATTTCAACCAGAGCGTTTGAACGACAAGGGGCTGCAAAAACAAGTCAAAAAAGCGTTAGACTACCGCAGCCGAATCAATCTAGCCATTCGCAGCCAAAACAACTCATTGCTCAAAGATGAATTGAGCCAAACGGCCAGCCAAATTGATGATTGGCTGGAAAATATCTACGATTTGGCGCAGCGAATTGACCGGTACCGAAAAGACCTCGACATCCTGTCTCGTGATTATAAACATGCCCAAACACGCGCCACACAACTTCACAAACAATTAGAACAAGAATCAGACTTGGCCATAAAAACGCAAATTCAAAAAACATTAGCAGGAAATCAAAAGCAATTAGATACATTGGAATCGTTAGATAACACGATCCAACGCGCCGAATTGCAGTTAGAAAATTCATTAATCCACCTGGGCACAATTTATTCACAGACCATGTTGGTGGACGCTAAAGACATTGACAGCGGCCGTTCCCGACGGCTGCGGCAAGAAATCGAAGAAGAGGTGACAGAAATCAACGATGTGCTTTTGGCAATCGATGAAGTACACTCGGCTGAATTATTGGGTTAAGTTGTCAAAAACGCCCCCCTCTGATACCATCCTACGTTGCTAAATTATTAAGAAAATGGAGTGTGTACAGCTATGAAAGTGCTGTTGAAAATAGACGTTGATAATCTTGGTTATGCTGGCGAAGTGCATCAGGTAGCCCCAGGCTACGGCCGTAATTACCTCATCCCCAAAGGAATGGCCGTAAAAGCCAGCCCCAATACGCTGAAGCAAGCCGAAGCATGGCGTAAACGAGCTGAAGCGCGTCGCGCCGAGATACACGCTGAATACAAAGCGTTATCCGCCAAGATCGAAGAAGTAACCCTGACCTTCATCGCTCGCGCTGGCGAAACAGGTAAATTGTACGGTTCAATCACTACCGCTCAAATCGCTGACGATCTGAACGAAACGCTAGGCACAGATATTGACCGCCGCAAGGTAGGTACTGAACAACTGCGTCAATTAGGCGAACACAAGGTTCCGGTACGCCTGAGCGCTGAATTCCAACCTGAATTCACAGTTGTCATTGAATCGGAAGATATGCCGGCCGCGACCGAAGTCGTCGAAGACGCAGCAACCGAAGCCATTGACGAGACTGAAGCAACTGAAACGGCCGTAAGCGAAGCGGAATCTGCAACTGACGACGAGCCAACGCCAGAAACTGAATAACAGGAATCTGTCGAACCTTTGTAAAACAAAGGCGAAGGGCTAAAAGTTAAAGGCTCCCTAAAAATGGATGAATTTGGTCATATTTTGCGTGAGGCCCGCGAAACTAAGGGCCTCACGTTAACTGAAGTACAAGACCAAATCCGCATCAATGCCCGTTTTTTAGACGCATTGGAACGCGGCGAATATGAAACGCTGCCCACCCCGGTGCATGTGCGCGGTTTTCTGCGCAATTATGCCCGGTTTCTGAAGCTTGATCCGCAGCCTCTGGTTTCCCGGTACGAGCGGGCGTTAGAGCAAGGGTTTGATTCTCCGCCAGCCAATGGCGGAGAAGAACCGCCTGACGACATACAAATTGCGTCCCGACAAGACCAACCATTTTTTAGTCCGGTTAATTTTGAAGTGGACGACGGCCGTGTCCGAAACTCTGAATCGGCAGTGCGGTTTGTCATCATCATTGCGCTGATTGCGGCGTTAGCCCTCATTGGTATGCGCTTCATCCCCATGCTGACCAATGGCAGCGATGGAACCGAGGCCATCACTGAAAGCATTGCCGAAGCGGTGCAAAGTGTAACCGATCGGGCAAGCGAAACGGCCGTAGCAACCGCCGTTCCCCCTGCCAATACGAGCAATACCGACGAACAGTTCGTCCCCACCAACCGAAACAACACTGAAAACGCCGCCCCTTCCGCCCCAGCGCCCACCCGCCCCATCCTTCCCGCCCTAGACACCATTCAGCTTAAACTAGAAATCACCGAACGCACCTGGATGGAAATCACCATCGACGGCGACATTGTCTTCAGCGGCATCGCCCGCGCCGGCGACCCGCCCTACGAATGGGAAGCCGAAGAAGAGGCCAAAGTCAACACCGGCAACGCCATCGCCGTCTTCGTCACCATCAACGACATTCCCTGGGGACGCATGGGCGAACGCGGCGAAAATCACGAAGAAATCTGGCGAACAACAAATTAAAGGCAGAAATCAGAAGACAGAAGGGTGAATTTCGCTTTCTGCCTTCCACTTTCTGCCTTCTCCCTTCTCTTCCATGAAACAACAAAAAAAGCAATTTTTCATGCTCAGCCTGGGCTGCAGCAAAAATACGGTCGACTCGGAAAGCATGGGCAAGCTGCTGCATGAATCAGGATTTAATGGCACGGCCGATCCCGACGACGCCAGCGTGCTCATCGTCAACACCTGCGGCTTCATTGAGGCCGCCCGGCAAGAATCCATCGGCGCGCTGCGCGAACTGGCTGAGGCCAAACAGCCTAACCAGTTACTCATCGCCGCCGGCTGCATGGCCCAGCGTTACGGCGATGAGGTCGTAGAATGGGTTCCGGGCATTGACGGGGTCATCGGCACGCGCCGCTGGATGGACATTGTGCCTTTTGTTCGCAAACTGCGCGCCCGCAAGCATCCCCAGCCGCTCTATCACCTACCCGAAGAGGCGGTGACGGTCGGTAAGGATGAGAAAGGGGTTATAAGAACGGCCGTGCAAGGCCGCAGCGCTTACCTCAAAATAGCCGATGGTTGTAGACGGCCGTGCGCCTTCTGCGCCATCCCCCAAATCAAAGGAACCCACGTCAGCCGCCCAGCCAAAACCATCATCGCCGAAGCCGTCCGTCTGCAAGAAGCCGGCCTGCAAGAACTCATCCTCATTTCCCAAGACACCAGCGACTACGGCCATGATTTGGGCATGAAAAACGGCCTCAGCCAGCTCCTGCGCCAGATCACCCAAGCCGCCCCCGCCATTCCCTGGATACGGCTCATGTACGCCTACCCCGGCTACGTCACCGATGAATTAATCGAAACAATGGCTACATCGCCCCAAATCGTCAACTATCTGGACATCCCCCTCCAGCACGGCAGCCGCGAAACCCTCAAACGGATGCGCCGCCCGGCCAACATCGAATGGGTCTACCGCACCGTCGAAAAGCTGCGCGCCGCCATGCCCGACATCGCCATCCGCACCACCTTCATCGTCGGCTATCCCGGCGAAACCGACGCCGAATTCGACGAGTTAAAACAATTCGTGCAAGATTTGCAATTTGATCGCGTCGGCGCCTTCACCTACTCATACGAAGCATCCACCCCATCGGCAACCGTCTCCTGGCAGGTCGAAGAAGCGGTCAAAGAAGCCCGGCAAGCTGAACTGATGGAATTACAGCAAGCCATCTCGCTGGCAAAAAACCAACAGCAGGTAGGACGTACCCTGCCCATTTTAGTAGAAGGGTTTGGCGATGGGGTAAGCGTTGGACGCAGCTACCGCGACGCCCCCGAAATTGACGGCTACGTCATCGTCCCCGGCGAACTCCCTCTCGGCGAACTGGTTCCCATCCGCATTGACGGCGCGATGACCTACGACTTGACTGGTTTACCCGACTAGAGCGCCCGCACCGGCACAGAAGTCAATGTCGCCGCTTTAGCGACTAATTTCCTGTCAAACGTCACAAAGCCAGCGCTCCCTTTGGCCTGAGCGACATGCAGCGCATCGGCAAAATCCATGCCTTTTTCATGCCAATCTAACGCCTGCGCAATAACCAGAGGGCCATCCACTTCAACATTGGGCAAGCCTAGCAGCAGATGAAAAGCCTTCACAATTTGGACGGCCGTAAATTCATACGCAAAACGCAAAACCCATTCCGTTTCCATCAACACGGTGGGCAAAATCAATAAACGCTCATCCTGGAATAATGCGTAAGCGCTGGCATATTGCGCTTCATCGTCTTGGGTCAGGAAACGCACAATGACATTCGTATCAGGCGTCACCATCTTGCATCTCCTGCACGCCTTTTCTAATGGCATCTTCCATCTGGTCTAATGTTTTTGCTTCCCCTGAATAGTTTAAGCAGCCGGCGACATCATCCAATTGGGCCGGGGCAAAAGGCTTTTTCACTTTGAGCAGAATGCCCTCGCCGGTGTCCAAAACAATAAACTCCTGCCCGACCGACCAACGATAGGCGTCGCGGAAAAATTTAGGGATAATGATTTGTCCTTTACTCGATAGTTTTGTCGTCTCCATATGCAACGACCTCCAATTCAATTGTCGCCTGACGGTGTCGCCTGACAGAAAGTAAGAAAAAAGTAAGACAAATTCAGTATAATAATTTATGATAAATGCGTCAAGCAAGCTGTCAAATCGAATGAAAATGATACAATCATTGACATGGCTCGATTACGATTTGAACGAACAATTTTACTGGCGGCGTTGACGGCTCTGGGCATAACCTGGATTTTGTTTTCACGGGAGGAGGTTTCAGAACCTCGTCCCATCGCCTTAACCGAAGCGCCTATCGTCGGCCATCTGGCCCCCGATTTTACGCTGACGACGCCGTTGGGCGAAGAAGTGTCGCTGACTGATTTTGTAGACCGGGATGGCGCTTCGGGGCAGCCTGTGGTATTGAATTATTGGGCCAGTTGGTGCGGGCCATGCCGGGTGGAAACGCCGGAATTCCAAAACGCCAGCCTACGATTCAAGAATCAGGTTGCCATTTTGGGCATAAACCAGGGGGAAGACGCGCAAACGGTGACGGAGTTTGGTCTTAGTTTTGGATTGACGTATCCGCTTTTAGTGGATGAAGATAACGCCGTTAATTTGACGTATGGCGTGAATAGTTTGCCAACGACGATTTTTATTGACCGCAAGGGTGTGGTGCGCGAGGTTTTTATTGGCATTTTGAATGAGGCTGTGTTGACGGAACGCCTGAATCGGCTGTTGGAGGAAGGGTAAATATGTTTCCGGTCATTAACTTAGGGCCGTTAGTTTTACCAACAGCCGGATTGCTCTATATTTTGGGCGCCTGGTTTGCGTTGAGCCTTGTAGAACGGACGGCGAAACAACTTAAATTAAGCTCTGAAAAAACGTATGGCACAGCGGCGACGGCGTTATTTGGCGGGCTTATTGGCGCGCGTCTGACGTTTGTGGTCATCTATTGGCAGGTATTCCAAGATAATTTGCTAGGAATTATTTGGCCGCTGAATACAGGCTATAATTTATGGGGCGGGTTGATTATTGGGTTGGCGGCGGCGTTTTTTTACGGCCGTTATCACAAACTCCCCGCCGCATCCACCCTCGACGCCCTGGCTCCCGGCCTTATCCTGGGGCTGATTGTCATCAGCCTGGCCGATTTCCTGGCTGGGCCGGGTTTTGGCACGCTAACGCGCGTTCCCTGGGCTATCACCCAATACAGTATGCGCCGTCATCCGGTACAAATTTACGAAGTTTTGGTCGGGCTGCTGGCATTATTTACCTGGTGGCGGCTGCGCAACGGCCGTACATTCTCAGGCCAGCTCTTCCTCCTCACCGTCACCATCTACAGCGGCGGCCGCCTGCTGGTAGACGCCTTCCGCGAAAACGCCTGGCTCAGTGACGGCGGCTACCACATCCTGCAAATCCTTTCCCTCATTGTGATGGTGAGCAGCCTCTACCTCGCCGCCCACCTAGGGGAAAAGGAACTCCAGAAACGGCGCCAAAACGCATCCGGCTGATTGTTCCTTGTTCATTGTTAATTACGCATTGTTCGGCTAAACTTCCTCCATGCGCGCTCGTCGTTTTATCCTGATACTGCTGCTGTTGGTAACGGCCGTTCTCCTCATCTTCCTCCTCATCCGCCGCACAACCCGGGCCGATGAAGGCCCGCGCGTCACACTTTGCCCCGGCCCTGATTGGTACGGCTACACTTGCGCCGGCGGAACCGGCTACGCCTACATAGACGCTTCCCAGGACACGCAACTTTATGCCGACGACGACATTGTGACTCTGGAACTACCCTTTCCTTTTACCTTCTACGGCGCCGAATACAGAGAATTAACAGCCAGCAGCAACGGAACATTGCAATTTAATGGCGGCAATCCATTCTTTTTTAATGAATGCCTGGTCGAGCAGCCAGCGGTAGGCATGGGCAATATGATTGCCCCTTACTGGGACGATCTTGATTTGCGGCTTTATGGCCATTTGGAGACAGAAACGGTTGGCGAAGAACCCCATCGCATTTTTGTCATCGAATGGGATGATGTGCCCCGCTTTGGCGACAACCCCGATGATCGCGTAACGTTTGCCGTCCAACTGTTCGAGGACAGCGCCGACATCGTATTTCTTTACGAAGATGCAACGACGTTTGAGGGACACAATGGCAGCAGCGCCACCATTGGCTTGCAAAGCGAAGCGCAAGGATTGGCCTTGCAATATAGCTGCAACCAAGCGGCTGTCGCCGATGCGGGACGTATCTATTTCGCCCACCCCGCAGAGCCAAACCCCGACGCCGGATTGGAAGATAAACAAGAAACGGCCGTATCCAACCCCATCCAGGCCAAAGGAACGGCCGCCGACCTGCTAACCGCCCTCAACCAGAACGGCCCGGCCATCTTGTCCCACCTGCAAACCCAATGGCGCGCGCAAGCGCCAACCCGCGCCGCCGACTGGGCATGGGCCGATGTGACGGGCAACGGCCGTGACGAACTCATCCTGCTCTGGTATGGCGGCGCAGCCCGGCCTGACATAGCCCAACTGGTCGTCCTGGCCGCCGACGAAACCGGCCAGATGAGCCTGGTATTGGACAACTGGTTGTCCACCCGCCATGATCCTGTTGGCGAACTCGCCATCGTAGAAACGGCCGATTTGACGCATGACGGCCGTCCCGATTGGCTCGTACAGGGCGATAATGGACAACTTTGGGCGGTAACGGCCGTTAACGACGCCCCGCCGACCCTGCATCCCATCCCCCACCGCTGTCACAATGGCCTGACCCTTTTAGACGCCAACAACGACGGCCAACTAGACATCATCCGGGATGGCTGCCAAATAACAGGGCGCATACTTACACAGTGGAACGGCCGTGAATTCATCGCCACAACACCTTAAACACCCCTGCCGCGCATTGCAACTTTACCGCCTGCCCACTATAATGCGCCAAATTTGTAAACAAATTGGGAGAGTACCATGGCCAATAATGCAAAACCCATGTCAGCCCATGAGCTAAACGACCTGCAAAAAAAAGTCGAATGGCTCGACAGCGAACGCCGCAAACATAACCGCAAAGTCACCGAACTCGAACAGCAAATCGCCCTGCAAGAACGAGAGATAACCGGGCGCGAAAAACGCATCCATAACCTGGAACGTCAGTTAAGCTCCGTCGTCACCCAACTTAACCGCATCCCCCAGGTTGACACCCAGCTTAGCCAATTCAAAGATGAGATTGTGCAGCTCATCGAGCAATACGATCAGCGTCGTCTCCAATCAGAAAAAGAAATGGATCGGCTGCGCCGCGTCGAACACGAATCCATCATCCGCGAAATCGCCGATATTCGCAAAGAGCTACCCGCCATCACCCGGCTGCAAAACGACATGACCCTTCGCATTGCCGAAGAAGCCCGCTTAAGCAATCTCATTGGCGGCCTGCAAAATTCGTTCACGGCGATTGAAAATCAGGTGGAAAATTGGCCCTCGTCCCTATCCTTTTTAGAAGAAAAAGAACAGCAAAACAGCCGTAATGTTGCCGCCGTTCAAAGCGCATTCGAGGATTTCAAAAAACGTTGGGACAAAGTCAACGAACAAGTCGAAATAATGTCTAACAGTGTGCGTAAGACACAAACCAGCCAGGAAGCCACAACCGCTGACCTGGAAACCATGCGCGAAAATATGAAAGGGTGGATGGAACAAATCCAAATCGGTGAATATGAGCGGAATCAACGGCTAGAAAGATGGCGGCAAGCCCTCGAAGAACATAACGACACCATCGACCAGTTTAATCGCGATTGGGTTACATTTTCCGACCAATACAAAGAAGCCAAAATGGCTGTGCAAACTTTGTCTGGCTGGCAAAAACAGATTGAACAACAGCAGCGCGAAGCATCGGAAGCGCTGCGCATTGAGACACGACGGCTTGAATCGCGCTGGGACGATTTCCGGTTAGAAAACGACAAAAAATGGCGCAGTTTTGGGACAGACACCGAACAACATGCCGCCAACAACGCCCGATTAAACAGGCAGCTTCAAGAACATATCGCCGAGATTGTGGATGCTGTGAACCAATTACAACAAGAAAAAGACACCATATGGCGGATGCAATCGGCACAAGCCGACGCGATTAAACAACTACCCCGTATCTGGCTGGAAGAGGTAGAAAAAGCAATTAAGCAAAACCCGCACCGCCGCCGCCAACCAGCCCTGGTTCCCGTAAGAGAAGAGTAAAAAATACCGTTTTCTATGTTTGTTATTGGCACAGCCGGACACGTTGATCACGGCAAATCGACCCTTATTGAAGCTTTAACCGGCATTGACCCCGACCGCCTGGCGGAAGAAAAGGCGCGGGAGATGACGATTGACCTCGGTTTCGCCTGGATTACGCTGGGCGACGGCGAGGAAGTGGGCATTGTGGATGTGCCCG